>JAKLEE010000287.1 GCA_022703215.1 Spirochaetota bacterium
GCCTCGAGGAGGGCGCGGGGCACCAGGAAGTACTGCCGCGCGATGGCGAGGGTGCGCGAGTAGGTTTCCACGTCGCCCGGGTCGGCGGCTTCGAGGGCGTCGATCTTTTCCAGGAAGGCGTCGATCAGGGCGGCGAGGCGCGGGGCGAAGTAGTCCTCCTCCACGCGCTGGAGGTACTTGTCGAAGGCCAGGTGGATGACGTGGGCGGCGAGGTCCGTGGTGACGAAGATCGGGCGCTGGACATCCTTGGCCTCGGCCTGGTAGAGGCCCAGCATCTCGTCGGAGAGGGCTTCACCCCATTCGACCGCCCCGAACGCGACGCGGTCGCGCCCGAGCTTCGCGGTCGTGGCGGGATCTAGGGCCTGGAGGCCGCGCAGGGGGTGGAAGCTCGTGTAGCGGCCCTCGCTCTGGTAGCGCCAGGCAGCCGCGGCGAGCGGTTCGCCCTTCGGATCGCGGTCGCGGAGCCCCACGAGGTCGGCGCCGAAGACGATTCCGGTCTTGCCGCCGTACGAGGCCGGGTAGAACCAGTTCCAGTGCTCGCCGAGCTTGTAGAGGCCGTCATAGGCGCGGTCCGGGCACACGATGCGCTCGCCGAGCGCCAGCACGGCGCCGATCGGCAGGGGGGTGCCGCCCGCGGTCTCGACGAGATCGGCTGCCGAGCCGGCGAACGAGACCGGCCACAGCTTGGCCACGCGGCTGCCGACCACGGCCGGAGTCCCCGTGGCCGGAATCTTCACGGGAACGGGAACCATGGTCGACGGATCGCCCAGGTAGGTGGCATGGGCCTTGTAGCGGATCGAGCCCGGCATGACGAGCGCGTCGGGGCTGCCGACGCCCCGGTAATCCACGGTCGGGAAGGAAGCGAAGTCGAGCGCGTGGATTCCCGTCCCGGCTGCCTCGCTCCCGCCCGTCGGGTTCGAGCCGGCCGTGATGCCCGAGCCGCCTCCCGCGCCCGAAGGATCGGCCGCCTGCCCGTCGGGAACTGCCTCGCCGCCGCAGGAGGCGAGGAGCGCCAAGGCGAGCAGGGCGGCGAGCGGAGCCGAGGCGCGCTTCAGGCGGACGTTGGGCGTGCGCGACGTT
Source organism: Spirochaetota bacterium (assembly GCA_022703215.1). Taxonomy (GTDB): domain Bacteria; phylum Spirochaetota; class Spirochaetia; order Treponematales; family UBA12059; genus JAFGNN01. Next base: position 1,081 of record JAKLEE010000287.1, read on the forward strand.
TTCATGGATGCTTCCTCCGACGGATTCGGACGGGCGGCTCGGCCGTCCCGGAAAGAACCGGACGATCGGGACAGCCCCGTTCAGGATGTTTACGACATTATCCCGGAAACGCCCCGAGGGCACAAGAAACGCGGCATCCCGCGGCGATCCGGCTTCGGGTTCTTCCCCGGGCGATTGCGCGCTATAATGCCCGTAGCCGGATCCGGCCCATGGCCGGAGCCCGGATTAAGCCGAAAGGAGCGTCCAAAAATGAAACGAACCATGATCATCCCGAGCCTGCTCGTCCTCGCTCTGTTCGCCGTCTCGTGCGGAGGATCCGGACAGGAGGCCCCGGGCGCCGCCGCGCCGGGCCAGGACGGGTCCGCGCCGGCCGCCGCGCCCGCGATAAAGAAAGGCGACCAGACCGCCTTCGTGCTCTACCAGGGCCTCGGCTTCTGGGCCGAGCAGGACGGCAAGCCCGTCTACATCAAGAGCCTCGACCTGACCGACCGCCTGACCATCCACGGCAAGACCGCCGACCTCACCGGTTCGAGCGGAAAGGCGCTCGAATACACCGCCGCCACCGACGGCAAGGGCGACGAGGGCTGGATCCGCCTGCCCTACGTCGGCGTCGGCGACCGGCTCGGCGTCATCGTCGCGGCCGAGACCTTCATCTACACCGAACCGAAAAAGACCAAGATCGGCAAGCAGCTGCTCAAGGCCGGAGCTCTCGTCGTCATCGACGACTCAGGAAGCGCCGACGGCTTCCTGAAGATCGACGCGATGCTCCTGCCGGAGGAGATCCCCCTCGACGACGTCTACGTCCCTTCCGACACGGTCAGCCTCGACTCGGGCGACATCTCGGCCATCCAGCTCCTCACCCTCGCCAAGGCGCGCCGGGCCTCCGGCAAGGAGATCGACGTCAAGGCCGCGGACGCCTTCATCTCCGACGCCGTTATGGAAGCCTCTAACCCGGCCATCGTCGCCATCGTCGACGAGGCCCGGGGCATCGTGAACGTCCCGACGGCCGGCGCCTCGGGAACCATGGTCTCGAAGGCGGACAAGGTGAACGTGCGCCGCACGCCCGTGGTCGGCTCCGAGGTCGTCGGCCAGCTCTCGGCGGCGCAGGAAGTCGCGCTCGCCGAACGCACCCTGGAAGAAACCGTGATCGACGGCGTCTCGGCGCCCTGGTACCGCATCACCGCCCCCTTCGAGGGCTGGGTCTTCGGCGGCTTCCTCGAGTAGCCCCCGAGGCTCAACTCCCGCAGAGCCGGAAATAAGGAAAGCCTCCCCGCCCGGGGAGGCTTTCCTTTTCTTCGCGTCAACAGGAACGCGCAGGACGCGCGATTGTGGGACGAGGCCAGGATGGCCGAGAAATGCCACGGACGAAGCGCGAAGCGCTTCGTCGATGTCAGCGAATGCGCAGGACGCGCATTCGCTGACTAGTCGCCCCGCAGGAGTTCCACGACCTCGCGCGCGTCGCCAGCGCCGACAAGAGCGCGGCAGAAAGCCTTCGATCGGGCCATGCGCGCGATCTCCGCGAGGGCTTCGATGTGCGGCCCCGCCTTGTCCGGCGGCGCCATGATAAGGAAGAAAAGCCGGGACGGCTGCCCGTCCATCGCACCGAAATCCACGCCCTCGCGCGACACGCCGATGGCTATCGCCAGGTCCTTGACCGCGGGCGTCTTGCCGTGCGGCACCGCGACGCCTTCGGCCAGGCCGGTGCTCCCCTTCGCCTCGCGCTCCATCACGGCCGCGAAACGGCGGATGCGGTCGGTCTGCTTTTCCTCGTGCTCGATCGCGAAGCTGGCCCGGGTCTCCTTGACCGTCAGCCACACCGCGCTGCGCTGCAACAGGTCGTCGCCGAACTCCGCCTG
>JAKLEE010000288.1 GCA_022703215.1 Spirochaetota bacterium
GGACTCGAGTGGATCGTGAGCTACGTGGGACACAAGCTCGGCGTCAACATCCAGCGCGACATGCGCCGCGACATCTTCGCGCACCTGCAGCGGCTCGACGCCCGCTTCTACGACGACACCAAGACCGGCCAGGTGATGAGCCGCGTCGTCTCCGACCTTTTCGAGATCGCCGAGGTCTCGCACCACCTGCCCGAGGACCTGCTCGTCGCGTCGGTGCGCCTGCTCGGCACGGTGGCCGTCATGGCCACCATCGAGTGGCGGCTCGCCCTGCTGGTCATGCTGGTCATCCCCTTCGAGCTCGCGCTGGCCCTGCGTTTCCGCCACGGCTTCAAGCGCGTGTTCAAGCTCTCGAAGGAAACCATCGCCGCCGTCAACGAGCGCATCGAGGAGAACGTGTCCGGCTCGCGCGTGGTGCGGGCCTTCGGCCGCGAGGACTACGAGCGCGGGCTCTTCGACGAGGGGAACGAGCGCTTCCGCGACGCCCGGCTCGCGACGGTGCGGCAGTTCGTCTCGTTCAACATGCTCACCGGCCTGCTCTCCAATTTCGGCCTCGTGCTCGTGCTCGGCGCGGGCGGCTGGGCGGCCATCAAGGGCGACATTTCCGCGGGCGGCTTCGCGGCCTTCGCCCTCTTCGTCACTCGCTTCTTCCACCCGCTCGAGACCCTGGTGCGCTCGGTGGAGATGTTCCAGGACGGCGCCGCGGGCTTCCGCCGCTTCCTCGAAATCATGGACCGCAAGCCCTCCGTGGCCGACGCGCCCGACGCCGTCGAGCTCCGCGCGGTCAAGGGCGAAGTGGAATTCCGGGACGTGGGCTTCCGCTACTCCGACGAGCGCGACCGGGTGCTCCACCGGGTCAGCCTCAAGGTCGAGCCGGGCCGCACCGTCGCCATCGTCGGCCCCTCGGGCGCCGGCAAGTCGACGCTCTGCTCGCTCATCCCCCGCTTCTACGAGATCGAGGAAGGCTCGATTTCCATCGACGGCGTCGACATCCGCAAGGCGACGCTCGCCAGCTTGCGCGCCGCCGTGGGCATCGTGCAGCAGGACGTTTTCCTCTTCTCCGGCACCATCCGCGACAACGTGCTCTACGGCAAGCTGGACGCCACCGAGGCGGAATTGCGCGAAGCCCTCCGCGCCGCCAACGCCCTCGAGTTCGTGGAAGGCTTTCCCGACGGGCTCGACACCGTCATCGGCGAGCGCGGGGTCAAGCTCTCCGGCGGCCAGAAGCAGCGCGTCGCCATCGCGCGCATGTTCCTCCGCAACCCGCCCGTCCTCATCCTCGACGAGGCCACGAGCTCGCTCGACGCCGCGAGCGAGGCGGCCATCCGAGACTCCCTGGAACGGCTCTCGAAGGGCCGCACCACCTTCGTCATCGCGCACCGCCTGGCCACGATACGGCGGGCGGAGCGCATCCTCGTGCTGACCGAGGACGGCATCGTCGAGGAAGGTTCGCACGCCGAGCTCATGGAGCGCGACGGCCACTACCGCGAGCTCTTCGAGATCCAGATGGACGGCCTGCTGGCGGGTTAGGGGCCTGTCCGGGAGAGAAGGGGGGACCCTTCCCTCCCGGGCCCACCCAACCCCGTCGCGTAAAAAGGCCCGGGCGTTTCGCCCGGGCCTCCATTTTGCACAGTATGCGCGCGGATCAGTCCCGCGGCGATTCGAGAAGCGGCATCTCGTCGTCGTCCCCGCGGCGGCTTTCGGCGCGCAGCGCGTCGTCCGAGTCCACCGTGAAGAAGGCGATGGCGTCGAGCAAGGCGCGCGACTGGCCGGAGAGCTCCTCCGACATGCTGGCGAGCTCCTCGCTCGAGCTGGCGTTGCCCTGGATGACCTGGTCCAGCTGGAGCAGGGCCTTGTTCACCTGGGCGATGCCGTTGGACTGCTCGCCGGTGGACGCGGAAATCTCCTCCACGAGCTCGGCGGTCTTGCGGATGTCGGGGACTATGCCCTGGATGATGCGGCCCGCGTTCTCCGCGGTGACCGTGGTCGAGCCTGACAGGGCGGTGATCTCCTGGGCGGCCTTCTGGCTGCGCTCGGCGAGCTTGCGCACCTCGCTGGCCACGACCGCGAAGCCCTTGCCCGCCTCGCCGGCGCGAGCGGCCTCGATGGCGGCGTTGAGCGCCAGCAGGTTGGTCTGCCGCGCGATCTCCTCGATGATGGACACCCGCGAGGCGATTTCCTTCATCGCGGCCACGGCCTCGACGACGGCGGATCCGCCGGCCGCGGCGTCCTCGGCGGCCTTCTTCGAGATGCTCTCCGTGGTCTTGGCGTTGTCGGCGGTCTGGCGGACGGTGGCGCCCATTTCCTCCATCGACGACGAGACTTCCTCGCCGCTCGCGGCCTGCTCCGTGGCACCTTGCGAGATGGACTGCGAGGACGAGGCCACCTGCTCGGCTCCGGAGGACACCTGCCTGGCGGCGGTGCGTATGGTGCCGACTATGCCGATGATCGAGTCGCGCATGGTCAGGATCGAATCGAACATCTTGCCGACCTCGTCCGTGCGTCGGCTCGCCTTGAGCGCGCCGTCCAGGTCGTAGCCGTCGAGCAGGAAGTCTCCCCGGGCGCTGCGGGCGATTCCCTCGGTAGCCAGCCGGATCGGCACCGACACGCCGCGCGCCACGACGATGATGAGCGTCGCGGCCAGCACGAGGCCGATGCCGCCGGCGATTACCAGCACCAGGAGCATGCGGTCGACGGGCTTGAGCAGGACGTCGAGCGGCGTGTTCATGATGAGCGACCAAGGCGTGCCGGTCTGTCCCACGATGATGGGCGCGTAGCCCGTGTGCGAGAGCGCGCCCGTGGCGAGGTTCTTCTTCACCAGGTCGTAGATCTCGCCCTTCTTGATGGCGGAGAGCAGCGCGTCCTTCTTGTCCGGCACGTCTCCGCCGACCTGCTTGCCGATGTTATCGGGGTTCGGGT
>JAKLEE010000289.1 GCA_022703215.1 Spirochaetota bacterium
CGTGCGCTCGAGGCCGAGGCCGAAGCCGCTGTGGACAAAGCCGCCGTACTTCCGGAGGTCGAGGTACCAGCCGTAGGCCGCCGGATCGAGCCCTTTCGACTTCATGGCCGCGACGAGCGCGTCGTAGCGGTACTCGCGCTCCGAGCCGCCGATGATCTCGCCGATGCGCGGCACGAGCACGTCCATGGCGCGCACCGTGCGACCGTCGTCGTTGGCCCGCATGTAGAAGGCCTTGAGCTCCTTCGGGTAGTCGGTGACGATGAGCGGCCCCTTCACCACCTGCTCGGTCAGGAAGCGCTCGTGCTCGGTCTGGAGGTCGCAGCCCCAGAAGGGCTTGAACTCGAAGCCGTCCTTCCGCTTCTCGAGCTCGGTCACCGCGTCGGTGTAGCTCATGTGGGCGAATTTCGAGGAGCGCACCGCCTCGAGGCTCTCCCGGAGTCCCGGTTGGATGCGCTTGTCGAAGAACTCGAGGTCCTCCCCGCACTCGTCGAGCGCGCTCGAGAGCAGGTGCTTGAGGAAGTCCTCGGCCAGCGCCATGTCCTCGGGCAGCTCGGCGAAGGCGATCTCCGGCTCGATCATCCAGAATTCCGCCAGGTGGCGGGTGGTGTTGGAGTTCTCGGCGCGGAAGGTCGGGCCGAAGGTGTAGACCGAGCCGAGGGCCATGCAGTAGGCCTCGACGTTGAGCTGGCCCGAGACGGAAAGGTACGAGCGCTTCCCGAAAAAGTCCTTCGAGTAATCGACGGGCTTGCCGCCCTTGGCGATAGCGTCGAGGTCGAGCGTGGTCACCTGGAACATCTCGCCGGCGCCTTCGGCGTCGCTCGCGGTGATGATGGGTGTGTGGATGTACTGGAAGCCGCGCTCCTGGAAGAAGGAGTGGGCGGCGAAGGCCATGCGGTTGCGGACCCGGGCCACGGCGCCGAAGGTGTTCGTGCGCGGGCGGAGGTGCGCGATCTCGCGGAGGAATTCGAAGGAGTGCTGCTTCTTCTGGAGCGGGTAGCTCTCCGGGGGAGCCTCGCCGATGAGCTCGAGGGCGGAAGCCTTGATCTCGAGGCTCTGGCCAGCCGCGGGCGAGGGAATCAGGCTGCCCGTCGCGGCCACGGCGGCGCCGGTGCCGGCGCGCTCGAGCGCGTTCCGGGAATTCGCGTCGAGGGCGGCCGCGTCGTAGACGCACTGCACGTTGCGGAAGCAGGAGCCGTCGTTCAGCTCCAGGAAGACCGTGCCCTTGGTCTCCCGCTTCGTGCGTACCCAACCCTTGACGACGACCGTCGCGCCGTCCGGGTCCCGCGAAAGGATTTCCCGAATGCTCGCCATTGTAAGGCTCCTCGAGTATGTCGACCGGTCCCGGAACGGCCCGGCCCCCCGTCCCTTTCCGCAAGGAAGGAAACGGAGTACCCGAAGTGTTAGCATGCGGCACGCCCCGTGGTCAAACCTTCGACGGAAATCGCGGCCCCGCGCGCGGAACGGAATCTTCGTCCCGCGCTTTTCCTCCCGCGGCTCCGGGTGGTATCATGTTCGCATCCCGCGTTCCGGAGCGAACGAAGTGCGCTACAACCTGGCCATCGCCTATCTCCTCTGGCTGTTCGGCGGCGTCGGAGTCCTCGGGCTCCAGCGCTACTATCTCGGGAAGATCGGGACGGGCGTCCTCTGGACCGTCACGGGCGGGCTCGGAGGCTTCGGGGCCTTCTACGACTTCTTCACCCTGCCGCGCCAGGTGCGCGAGGCGAACATCCGGGACGCCGCCCGGCTCATCGCGGAATCGCGCCTTGCGGAAAGCTACGGCCGCCCGGCTCCGGCCCGCGTGGCGCCACGCGAGCCCCTCGAGCGTGCCGCCCTGAAAGTCGCGCGCGCCTCGGGCGGGCACGTCACGCCGGGCGAACTCTCGCTTGAAGCCGACTGCACCCTCGACGAGGCGCGCAAGGTGCTCGACGAGCTCGCGCGCAAGGGCTACGCCGAGGTGAAGGTGCGCTCGAGCGGCGTCGTGGTCTACGGTTTCCCCGAATTCTACCGCGAGGGCCGGAACGACTTCGAAATAGGCTGAGCCGGGCCGTCGGCGTACGCCGGCGCGAAACGCCGCAAGCGCCGGCGCGAAACGGCGCGGTATTCGTCGACCGCCCGCTCCCGCCGGGCGGAACGGAGGCAGCATGGAAGACCGGGAAATCAAGTTCGTTCTCGTGGAGCGCCTCGGCGCGCTCGGCGAGGCTTCGCGCGGCTGGGCCACCGAGCTCAACCTCGTGTCCTGGAACGAGCGTCCGCCCAAGTTCGACATCCGCCCCTGGGATCCTTCCCACGAACGGATGGGGAAGGGCGTCACCCTCTCCGAGGAAGAGGCCCGGAAGCTCTCGGAGCTGCTTGCCGCCCGCTTCGCTGCATCGTGAGCGGACCGATCGGGACCGGTGCCCGTATCGACGGCGAGACCCTCGTCGTAGGAGCCGTGGTCGAAAGGGACGGGCGGCTGTTCCTCGCCAGGCGGGCCGCCGGGGAACGTCACGGCGGCCGCTGGGAGCTGCCCGGGGGCAAGGTCGAACGCGGGGAGTCGCCCGAGCGCGCCCTCGAACGCGAGCTCCGCGAGGAGCTCTCAGTCGGGGCGACCGTCTCGACGCTCCTGGCCGAAAGCGCCGCCTCGATCGAGGGAAGGCGCTACCGCTTTCTCGCGCTGGAAGCCGCCTTCGATCGGGAACCGGTCGCGGGAACGGCCCACTCGGAGCTCGGATGGTTCGCGCCGGACTCCTTGCCCGCGGAACCGGACCTGGCGCCGCTCGACGCCCCCGCCCTCGAAGCCTGGCGCCGGAGGATCGGAACATCGAAAAGCTGAAACCAAGCGGCGCCGACGGACGGCGCCGGGGAGATACCCGTAGCATGCGCCGGACCTTCGCCGTACTCGCCATCGTCGTGCCCCTC
>JAKLEE010000029.1 GCA_022703215.1 Spirochaetota bacterium
CCAGGCGGCCTTCCTCCGCGTTCCAGTAGAGGCGCTGGCTCGAATGGCCGGCGATGCGCACGGGATAGGCGAAGCCCCAAGCCTTCGGGACGCCCGGCTCCTGGAAGACCGCGTAGCTCGACTCGATGAGGTGGATCGTCTTTCCGTCGAGCTCCACCGGTCCCACGTAGGTATAGGTCGCGTCGAAGGGAATGACGTAGGGGTCGGGAATGCCGAAATCCTCGCGGAAGTCGTGGCGTTCCTCGCCCGGCGCGGTCCAGGTGTCCCCCGGGGCGAGTTCGCGCGCCGGGAAGCTCGGCACGTGCCGGACCACGGGCATGAAGTATTCCGGCCCGATCTCGAAGCGGCCCGCGGGCGTCTCCCAGTATTCGGAGCGGTACAGCTGCTCGGTCACCCAGGCGGCGCCGGATTCGGCCCTGCTCGAGACGCGGAATTCGCCGGAGAGCAGGCCCGCGCCGTCCGCGCGGACCTCGAGCACCTCGAAGGCGATGCGGTTGAGTATGGTCGCCCGGTGCGAGAGCCTGCGGTTGATGTAGACCGTCTCGTCGACCTCGGTCAGGGCGCGGAACATGGTTCCCGCCTGGAAGCGATGGACGAAGGTCTCCGCCTCCGCGTTCCCGAGGAGGAGCGAGGCGGCGAGGACCGCCGCCATCAGGGTACGTCTTTGCATCCTCGCCTCCTGGCCTCGCGGGCGCGGCGGCGCCGGATGGGACGCCAGCCTCTTTCCCCGATTATCGGCGCGCCGGACCGCGCACGCCTCAAGGAAAGCCCGGAGACGCGCGGTGGTTACGTGCGGCCGCAGCCCGGACAAGCCGCGGAACGGGAGCGGATGCGCGACGGAGCGAGCCGCGGGGGGCGGGAACCGGGTTGGATCTTGCTCTCGGGCCGGCCGGGGCGACCAAGGCGGCCAGGCCGGCGCCGACGAGGATGCCGCGTCCCGGCGGAGCTGCGCGCGGGTGCTTCGCCTTGCGTGGGAGGAAATCTCGGGCATGGACCGCGCCGAGTCGAGGGAGCAGGTCCGGTGGGTCGCCGGGGACGTTTTCTCGCTTCCTGAAGCGCCGCCCTCCGTGCGAGAATGGACGCAGCATGGACAGGGTGCCGATCGACACGGACACGGGGGCCAAGGTCGTCCTCGAGCTCATCTACCGCCTCAAGGTCTCGGACGTCATGACGCCCGGGCCCGTGGTCGCCACGGAGGACCGGACGCTCCGCGAGATCCAGGCCCTCATGCGCGACCGGCGCTTCACGGGCGTGCCCATCGTCAACGAACGCGGGGGCCTCGCGGGCATCGTCTCGATCGGCGACATCATCGAAGCGCTCGACGGCGGGTACATCGACGAGCGCGCCGGCGAGCGCATGACCCGCCAGGTGCTCTCGCTCGAATCCGACATGCCGCTCTCGTTCGCCATTTCCTGGCTCAACCGCTATCGCTTCGGCCGCTTCCCCGTGGTCGACCGCGACGGCATCCTGGTCGGCATCATCACCTCGAAGGACATCATCCGGGCCCTGTTGCTCGAGATGAACGGAGAGGTGGAGCGCCTCGAAAGCGAGATCCGCTCCGGGCAGGGCGATTCTGGCGAGCCGCGCGCCGACGGCACCACCTCGCTCTGCCGCACCACGCTGCGCTGGGACTTCGAGAACGCGGGCAAGGCCAGCGCGGAGATCAAGAAGGCGCTCAAGGCGGCGGGCATCGACCCGGCCATCGTCCGCCGCGCGGCCATCGCCAGCTACGAGCTCGAGATGAACCAGGTCATCCACTCGTGGGGCGGCACCATCGAGTGCCGGATCATGGAAGACCGCGTCGAGATAGCGGCGCGGGACGGAGGGCCGGGCATCGCGGACCTGGACGCGGCTTTGCGCGAAGGTTTCAGCACCGCCGACGAGTGGATACGCTCGCTCGGCTTCGGGGCCGGCATGGGCCTGCCCAACGTCCGCCGTTCGGCCGACGACTTCTTCATCGATTCCTCCCCCGGCCGCGGCACCACGGTGCAGGCCACCATCCGGTACGCCCCGGCTTCCGCGGCGGACCGGGCCGGGGAGGGCGGCGGATCCGCCGGAGGCGACGCGTGAACATCGGAACCATTCCCTCGGTCCTGCCCTGCTCGGTCGCGCAGGGCTCCTACGAGGACCGGCCCCTGTCCGGGGGCTTCGCCGGCGACCTCCTGTCCGACGTCATGGGCAAGGCCAAGGCCGACGCGGTGCTGGTCACCGTCCAGGCGCACCGCAACACCATCGCCGTGGCGAGCCTCGCGGGGCTCGCGGCCGTGGTCGTGTGCCACGGCCGGCCCGTGCCGGAGGAGATGCTGGACGCCGCCCGCGACGAGGGTGTCGCCGTCTTCGTCACCGAGCTCGATCCCTTCGAAGCCTCGGGCCGCCTCTGGGCCGCCCTGAACGGCCGGACCTGAGGAGCGGGGCCGCGCGGTGCGCGTCCTCTGCGACTTCCACAACCATTCCTGCCTCTCGCCCTGCGGCAGCCTCGAGCTTTCGCCGAAGGTCCTCGCGGAGCGTGCGTCGGCCCTCGGCCTCGGCCTTGTCGCGCTCACCGACCACAACTCGGCGCTGAACTGCCCCGCCTTCGCGGAGAACGCCCGGCGCGCGGGACTCGCGGCGCTCTTCGGCGTGGAGGCGACGACGGCCGAGGAGGTCCACGTCCTCTGCCTCTTCGGCCGCGTGGACGAGGCGCTGGACTTCGGGCGCTTCCTCGCCGAGCATGCGCCGCCCTTCCCCCACGATGCCCGCCTGTTCGGCGACCAGGCCGTGGTCGACGCGGACGAGAACGTGCTCGATCTGGTCGAGGAGCGCTGGCTGGTCGCCGCCCTGGACCTGGGCTTCGGCGAGCTGTGCGAAGCCGCGGCCACGCGCGGGGCCTTGGTCGTTCCGGCCCACGTCGACCGCCCGGCGAACGGAGCCTTCGCGCAACTCGGATTCCTGCCCGAAGCGCCCTACGACGCGGTCGAAGCCCTCGGTCCGCTCGACGCGGAGCGGGCGCGCGGTCGCCGGGTCGTGACGGGGTCGGATGCCCACCATCCGGAACAGGTGGGGCGGAGGGCCTTCGCGCTGGAGCTGGACGACCCTTGGCGGCTCGCGGACGGCTCGGTGGACCTCGAGGCGCTCAAGGAAGCGCTCCGGCGGACCGGGCGGGGCGGCTGAGGCCGCGGGGGTCTCGGCGCCGCCCGCTCCGGGCGGCGGCGCGGCGCGCTACCTTCCCCAGGACACCTTGAGCGTCATCGGCCGCTCGAGGACGAGCAGGTCGAGGAGCTTGACGCTCGCTTTCGCGCTCCTGCCGGTCGTCACGAAGCCGACGGTGCCCGAGGCGACGGGCGCACCGGGCAGCTCCACCACGAGCTCCACGGCGGCGGCATCGACCGCGGGCAGGCTCTTCGCGCCGAGCAGGGCGCCGAGCATCTCGCGGTATTCCGCCTTCGTCAGGTCCGAGCCGTCGAGGGCGGGCGGCGAGAGCGCCTCGACGAGGTAAGGATCGATTCCGGGGAAAAGCGCGAAGAGCTCGGCCGCGTTGGTCTTGTCGATGGCGACGGACAGCGAGCCGCCCGTGGCCGAGCTCGACACCGTCACCGCTCCGAGCGAGCGCGCGGCGAAAACCCCCAGGTCGGCGATTTCGAACAGCCCGCTGAAACCCCGTTCGCCGAGCGCCTTGGCTTCCAGGACGCGGATGCCCTTTTCGGCGGCTCCCGAGCGCACCAGGTCTGGGTCGACGAGGGGGAGGGCGGATCCCTCCGGATCGCCGCGGAGCTGCGCCAGTTTCGCGGCCAGCTCCGCGGGCAGCTCGATCCGGAGCGCCGCGCCCGCCGAGCGGTCACCCCTGATGGAAACACTCAGGGAGGCGGCGCAGGCCGAGAAGCCGAGCGCCGCCAGCGCGGCAAGCGCCAGGACGGCCGCGGGCGGGAAGGGGCGGCGGCCCTCCGGAACGCGGACGGACGCGGGCGGGTCGAGTTCGGGTTCGTGCATCATCGGAGCTCCCTGCGCCGCGCGCAGCCGGGCGGCCTTCATCTGACTATACCGCGGAAACAAGCGGCGAGTCCGCAGGTTAAATCCGCGCCGCCGCAACCCTGCGCCGCGATCCGGTGTCGAAAGACGGTCGGCATGCCCGACGCCCGACGCGCCGCGCCGGAGACCACGAGAGCGGAGACATGAACATGCAGCGAAACGAACCCTGGGCCTTCCTCGACGCCTGGCGCGGGAAGTCCTTCGAAGGCGAGTGGCCCTCGCTCGTAGAACTGTTCCGGATCAGCGTCGAGCGCTTCCCGGAGCGCCACTGCTTCACGATCTACGATCCCGCGCGGCGCTCGCTCACCTACAAGGAAGCCCTGGCCGCGGTCGAGGCCGCCGCGCGGCGCCTGCGGGCGGACGGCGTGGCGGACGGCGACCGCGTGGCCGTCTCCGGCAAGAACGGCATCGAGTGGGCGGTGGCCTACCTGGCCGCCCTCTTCGCGGGCGCGGTGGTCGTCCCGATCGACACCCAGCTCTCCGACGCCGAGGTCGACAACCTGCTCAAGGCCTCAGGCGCGCGCGCCCTCTTCATCGACGGCGACCGGGCGGCGGCCTTCCCGCCCGCGAAGTACGGCATGGCCGCCCGCTATTCGCTGACCCGGGACGGCGAACCCTACGCCCTCGGCCTCGACGGCCCCGCGCCTTCCCCCGCCCCCCGGAAGGCCGAGGCGAAGGACCTGGCGGCCATCCTCTTCACGAGCGGCACCACGGGCGTCCCCAAGGGCGTCATGCTCAGCCACGGGAACCTCGTCTCCGACTGCCTGCTCGCGCAGGCGAACCTTTCCATCTTCCCGACGGACGTCTTCTACGCGGTCCTGCCCATACACCACTCGTACACCATGCTCGCGGTCTTTATCGAGGCCATCTCCGTGGGCGCGGAGATCGTGTTCGGCAAGCGACTCGTGGCCAAGCAGATGCTCAAGGACTTCAAGGAAGCGGGCGTCACCATGTTCCTCGGCGCGCCCATCCTCTTCAACAAGCTGCTCGCCGGCATCATGAAGGGCATCCGCGAAAAGGGCCCGCTCGTGCACGGCATCCTCTCCTTCCTGATGGCCGTATCGGGCCTGGTCAAGAAGGTGTTCAAGGTGAACCCGGGCAAGAAGCTATTCCGCACGGTGCTCGACAAGGCGGGTCTGACCACCATCCGCATCTGCATCTCGGGGGGCGGCCCGCTCGCGCCGAGCGTCTTCCGCAAGTACAACCAGCTCGGAATCGACTTCGTGCAGGGCTACGGGCTGACCGAGACCTCGCCCATCATCACGCTGAACCCGATCGAGCATTACAAGGAAACGAGCGTGGGCGCCCTCATTCCGCGCACCGAGATGAAGGTGCTCGAGCCCGACGCGGAAGGCCGCGGCGTGCTCGCCGTGAAGGGACCCATGGTCATGCAGGGCTACTACAACAACCCCGCGGCCACCGCCGAGGTGTTCACCGCGGACGGCTGGTTCATCACGGGCGACGTGGGCTGGATCGACGACGAGAACTACGTGTACCTGACCGGCCGCGCCAAGAACCTGATCGTCACCGAGGGCGGCAAGAACGTGTACCCCGAGGAGATCGAGAACGCCTTCCAGCTCTTCGACGAAGTCGACCAGGTGCTGGTGCGCGGCTGGATCGAGGACGAGGAGACGCGCTCGGAGCGCATCGAGGCCCTGCTCTACCCGAACCCCGAGTGGTTCGCCGCGGCCGCGAGCCGGGGCGAGCTGGCGGACGACCGCGCCGGGCGCGAAAGGCGCATGAAGGAAGTGGTCGACAAGGTGAACGCGACCCTGCTGCCCTACCAGCGCATCGACCGCGTCACCGTGCTCGCCGAGCCCCTCGAGATGACCACCACGAAGAAGATCAAGCGCCACGCCGCCAGATAAAAAAGAAACCACGGAGGCACGGAGCAGGGGAGAAAAGAGGGAGAAGATCGGATGGAAGGATTTGATTCAGCCCCTCCTCCCGATTTCCTCCCTCTTCTCTCCGTGTCTCCGTGCCTCCGTGGTTGATCTTCTTCGGTCGGGCTATTTCCGGCCGTAGACGGCGACGGGCTGGGTTTTGCCGCGGAAGAGCACCTCGCCGAGCTGCTGGAACCAGGCCTGGCTCTCGAGGCCGAGCTGGCGGTAGGCGCTCGCGCTCAGGATCAGGTCCTGCTTGTACTCGCGGCAGAGCGAATCGAGGCGGGCGGCGGCGTTGACCGCCTCGCCCACCGTGGCGAGGCGCCGTAAGCCTCCGGTCGCGAGCTCGCCGATGGCGGCCTGCCCCGCGTGGATGCCGATGCCGACGTGCTTGACCACGGGCAGGCTCTTCGAGGCCAGGTCCTCCTGGAAATGAGGCAGCTCGTCGAGGAAGTCGAGGGCGCAGGCCACGGCCCGCTCGGCCGCGTCGCCTTCCCCGATGAGCCCGAAGACCAGGATGGCGGAGTCGCCGACGAACTGGTCCACGTGGCCGCCGTGCCGCGAGGCGACGAGGTTCCACATGGCGTACCAGCGTTCGAGCACCATGATCGCGGATTCGGGCCCCGCCTTGTCGGCCAGGGGGCTGAAATTCCAGATATCCGCGTAGAGCACCGTCACCTGCCTGGTCTCCGCGCGCGAGGGCGAAGGCGCGGGCGCGGTCGGGGGCTCGAGCGAGTCGAGGGCGCGGTCGAGGCGGTCGCGGAGCGAGATCTCCTTGATGCGCTCGCCGAGGCTGATGAGGCCGTAGGCCACGGCGCCGAACATGAAGAAGAGGTGCTGGGGCGAGCGCGCGAAGGCCATGAAGGCCGGCGCGAAATTGGCGAGCGCGAAGCTCTCGAGGTAGGCGGAGCCGGAGATCGCGCCGGAGCGGAGCGCCGCCGCCGAGACGATGCGCAGGTCGAGGTAAAAATAGAAGAAGACGAAGGTCGTGACCGTCCCCACGGTCAGGAAGGCCTCGAGGAAGCGCTTGATCCACGAGCGCCGCGCCAGGATGGTCAGGGCCTGCAGGGCGCCGACGTAGAACGAGGTGGTCCACAGGAAGAAGTTGGCCATGTCGAGCGGCTCGCCCGAGCGCGCGAAGGCGGTCAGGGCCGTGTAGCCGGCCGGCGTGATGAACGAGAAGAGGAAGCGCGGCAGCGCGAGGTGGCCGTTCGAGGCCAGCAGGGCGGTCTGGATGCCGAGCAGGATCAGCAGGGCCGCGATGGAGATGGGCTGCAGGGTGACGATGCCGGGCGTGGTGACGAGCATCAATATGAAGAACACCACGAAGTGGCTCGAGTAGAGCAGGAATTCCTCGAGGAAGCGCCGGGAGAAGAACCGCATGGAAGCCTCGTGCGCGCGTTGGTCCGGACGGCCCGAAGGATTCGGGGACGCTCGCCCGGTTGACCGCCCATCGCGATGGGCCTGCCTGGAAACGCGGCATCTTACACCTGATGCCGCCCCGTCGGCAATGCCGGAGCGGAGCTGCCCGGGCTGAGGCCGCAGACGTTCGGCACTCGATCCGGAGGGAAATAAATTCCTCCGGCTTGACTAGCGCGGCGAGGGGTCTACAATGGTCGGCGAGCCGCTGGAAAAGGAGGCGCGTCCCGGAACCCCTACCGGGGCGTTCGCGCCGTACAGGCGCGAGGCTCGTGCCCGATGCCGTCAGGCGGCGGGCAGCCGCGGCCGTAGGGGCCGCGGCCGAAAAGTCAAGGAGGAATCATGAAGCGCATCCTGAAGGGACTTTCCCTCGCGCTCGTGCTGGTCGTCGCGTTCGCCGGCTGCCAGAAGCAGGCTCCCGATGCCGAAGGTCCGGCTGCGGCCGCCTATCACATCGGCGTCGTCACCGGCACGGTCAGCCAGTCCGAGGACGACCTGCGCGGCGCCGAGGAGCTGATCAAGCGCTACGGCAAGGTCGCCGACGGCGGGATGATCCAGCACATCACCTACCCCGACAACTTCATGGACCAGCAGGAGACCGTGATCTCCCAGATCGTCGCGCTCGCCGACGATCCGCTCATGAAGGCCATAGTCATGAACCAGGCCATCCCCGGCGCCGCCGAGGCCTTCAAGCGCGTGCGCGAGAAGCGCTCCGACATCCTGCTGCTGGCCGGCGAGCCCCACGAGGACCCGCTCGTCATCCAGGAAGCCGCCGACCTGGCCGTCAACTCCGACTTCATCAGCCGCGGCTACACCATCATCTGGGCCGCCAAGGAGCTCGGAGCCAAGACCTTCGTCCACATCTCCTTCCCGCGCCACATGTCCTACGAGACCCTCGGCCTCCGCCGCCAGATCATGGAGGCGGCCTGCGCCGACCTCGGCCTCAAGTTCGCCTTCGAGACCGCTCCCGACCCGACCTCCGACGTCGGCGTCCCCGGCGCCCAGCAGTTCATCCTCGAGAACGTGCCCCGCTGGATCGAGAAGTACGGCAAGGACACCGCGTTCTTCTGCACGAACGACGCGCACACCGAGCCCCTCCTCAAGCAGCTGCTCGCGTACGGCGGACTCTTCGTCGAAGCCGACCTGCCCTCGCCCCTCATGGGCTACCCGGGCGCCCTCGGCATCGACCTGACCGCCGAGGCCGGCAACTTCCCGGCCATCCTCAAGAAGGTCGAGCAGGCCGTCATCGACAAGGGCGGCTCCGGCCGCTTCGGCACCTGGGCCTTCAGCTACGGCTTCACCGTCACCGCGGGCCTCGGCGAGTACGCCAAGAACGTGATCGAGGGCAGGGCCGAGAAGGGCAAGCTGTCCGACGTCTACGTCGCCTTCGGCGAGTTCACCCCCGGCGCCACCTGGAACGGCGGCTACTACATCGACGCCAACACCGGCGTCCGCGCCAAGAACCACATCCTCGTGTTCATGGACACCTACGTCCTCGGCAAGGGCTTCCTGCCCACCACCAAGCAGGTGGTGCCGGAGAAGTACTACTCGATCAAGTTCCAGAAGTAAGGTCGGATCCGACCCGGCTTCGAGGGCGGCGCTTCCCGCGCGGGGGGCGCCGCCTTTTTCACGCGCGCGGCGCGCGAACGGAGCGGCCTCGCCCGCGGCGGCTCGGAGCCGCGGCGGCTCGGTGCCGTGGGGCCGCGGGGCCGGTCGATGCGCAAGTCGGCGCGGTCGCTGGCGGTAAATCTATCGAAAGAGCAAAATCTCCACTTTGACAGAGCGCGCGAGCCGGGTTTAGACTGGCTTCCAGTCTCGCGCGTTCCGGCGACGGCGCGCGCTCCCCGTCCGTCCGCCCCCGTCCGTCCGGTTGGGAGCGCGACGCGGCGAACGGGAAAGGAAACCATCATGCCAGACGACACGCCGCTTCTGTCCCTCGAAGGCATAACGAAGGACTTCTACGGCACCACCGTGCTCCGCGACGTCTCGTTCGCGCTCCGGCGCGGAGAGATCCTCGGGCTCGTCGGGGAGAACGGGGCCGGCAAGACCACGCTCATGCGCATTCTCTTCGGCATGCCGGTGATCGCGGAGACCGGCGGTTTCGGGGGAACGGTCCGGATCGACGGCCAGCCGGCGTCCTTCCGCAATCCTTTCGACGCCCTCGACGCGGGTATCGGAATGGTGCACCAGGAATTTTCCCTGATCCCGGGTTTCACCACCACCGAGAACATCATGCTGAACCGCGAGCCGTCGCGCCGCAACGTTGCGGTGGACCTCTTCGGCCCGCGCATGGCGACGCTCGACCGGCCGGCCATGACCGCCCGCGCCACCAAGGCCATCGAGCGCCTCGGCGTCGAGCTCCATCCGGACACCCTGGTCAGCGAGATGCCGGTCGGCCACAAGCAGTTCACGGAGATCGCGCGCGAGATCGACCGCGACAACGTGAAGCTCCTGGTGCTCGACGAGCCGACCGCCGTGCTGGCCGAGAGCGAGGCGGAAATCCTCCTCGCCTCGCTGCGCCGCCTCGCCGCGCAGGGCATCGCCATCATCTTCATCTCGCACCGCCTGCACGAGGTCACCGCCGTGGCCGACCGCGTGGTGGTGCTCCGCGACGGGCAGCTGGTCAAGGACACGAGCGCGAAGGGCGTCGAAGTCCGCGAGATAGCCGCCTGGATGGTCGGCCGCGAGGTCGACGCGAACGCCCGCGTGCGTTCCGACCGGAAGTACGGCGGTCCCGCCCTCGAGGTCGAGCACCTCTGGGTGGACATGCCCGGCGAGACCGTGCGCGACGTAAGCTTCACGGTGCGCGAAGGCGAGATCTTCGGCATCGGAGGCCTGGCGGGGCAGGGGAAGCTCGGCATCCCCAACGGCATCATGGGACTCTTCGCCGCCGGCGGCACGGTGCGCCTCCACGGCAAGCACGTCGAGCTCGACGCGCCGCGCGCCGCCCTCGACGCGGGCATGGCCTTCGTCAGCGAGGACCGCCGCGGCGTGGGGCTCCTGCTCGACGAGAGCCTGGACTGGAACATCGCCTTCGCGGCCATGCAGGTGAAGGGCGCCTACCTGAAGCGCTGGCTCGGGGGCCTGTTCAGCCTGCGCGACGAGAAGGCGATGCGCGCCCTCGCGGAGCAGTACATCGAGCTGCTCGAGATCAAGTGCACCGGCCACCGCCAGAAGGCCAAGGAGCTCTCGGGGGGGAACCAGCAGAAGGTGTGCCTGGCCAAGGCCTTCGCCCTGGAGCCGAACCTCCTGTTCGTTTCGGAG
This sequence comes from Spirochaetota bacterium, assembly GCA_022703215.1. Lineage (GTDB taxonomy): Bacteria > Spirochaetota > Spirochaetia > Treponematales > UBA12059 > JAFGNN01. The sequence continues at coordinate 10,572 of JAKLEE010000029.1, forward strand.
CCGACCCGCGGCATCGACGTGGGCGCCAAGAAGCTGGTGCTCGACAACCTGAGGCGTTACAACCGCGACGAGGGCACCACCATCGTCATGGTCTCGAGCGAGCTCGAGGAACTCAGGGCCATCTGCGACCGGGTGGCCATCGTGGACGAGGGACGCATCGCGGGCATCCTGCCCCCCGAGGCCCCCCTCGCCGATTTCGGCCTGCTCATGGCGGGCGAGCGCGCCGCGGAGGCTTCGGCATGAACAAGCTCAAGACGGCCGTGACCGATTTCGGCTGGCCGCGCATCATCATCTTCTTCTTCGTCGTGGCGCTCTTCGTCGCGGCGCCCTTCGTGGGCGTGCGCGTGGACGGCGCGCTTTCGGACGTGCTGGCGCGCTTCGGGCAGAACGGCATCCTGGTGCTGGCGCTCGTGCCCATGGTGCAGGCGGGCGCGGGCCTCAACTTCGGCCTCCCGGTCGGCATCATCGCGGGCCTGCTCGGCGGCACCCTTTCCATGCAGTTCGGCTGGACGGGCTGGGTCGGCTTCCTCGGCGCGGTCGGCGTCTCGCTGCCCTTCGCGGTGCTCTTCGGCTGGGCCTACGGCCTCCTCCTCAACAAGGTGAAGGGCGAGGAGATGACCATCGCCATGTACGTGGGCTTCAGCATGGTCACCTTCTTCGCCATCCTGTGGCTGCTGCTGCCCTACTCCAGCCCGAACATGGTCTGGGGCTACTCGGGCTCCGGGCTCCGCACCACCATCACCCTCGACGGCTACTGGACGAAGATCCTCAACAACTTCCTCGCCGTACGGATCGGGCGCTTCTTCGTGTTCCCCACGGGCCTGCTCGCCTTCTTCGGCGCGGCCACCGGCACCATGTGGCTCTTCCTGCGCTCGAAGACGGGCACGGCCATGACCGCGGTCGGCTCGAACCCCGACTTCGCGCGCGCGGGCGGCGTCTCCTCCGACCGCATGCGGCTGGTGAGCGTGGTCGTATCGACGGTGTTCGGCGCGGTCGGCATCCTCGTGTACCAGCAGAGCTACGGCTTCATCCAGCTCTACCAGGCGCCCCTCTACATGGCCTTCCCCGCGGTCGCCGCCATCCTGCTCGGCGGCGCCAGCGTCAACAAGGCCAGCATGGTCAACGTCCTCGTCGGCACCTTCCTGTTCCAGGCCATCCTGACGATGACCCCGAACGTCATCAACAGCGTCCTCCAGACCGACATGTCCGAGGTCATCCGCATCGTGATCTCCAACGGCATGATCATCTACGCGCTGACCCGCAAGACGAAGGTGAGCAAATGAAAACGCCCTTCAAGCTTCCGTCCGCGGCGCGCGTCCGCCGCTTCGCGGCCGACAACGTCGTCGTCCTGATCTTCCTGTTCGTCACCGCCATCGCGGTGCCCTCGAGCAAGCTGTCGGGAACCTACATCATCCAGGACCTGCTGACCCGCTACGGGCGCAACGCCTTCCTCGTGTTCTCGCTGCTCCTGCCCATCATGGCCGGCATGGGCATCAACTTCGGCATGGTGCTCGGCGCCATGGCCGGCGAGATCGGCCTCATCTTCGCGGTCGACCAGGGCATCGCCGGCGTCCAGGGCCTGCTCTACGCGGTGCTCGTCGGCGCCCCGATCGCCATCCTGCTCGGCTGGATCGCGGGGCAGGTGCTCAACCGGGCGCGCGGCCGCGAGATGGTGACCGGCTACATCCTCGGCTTCTTCATGGACGGCGTGTACCAGTTCGTCGTCCTCTACCTGATGGGCGCCATCATACCGATCACCTCGAAGGCCATCACCCTCTCGCGCGGCTACGGCATCCGCAACACGCTCGGCCTCGACTCGGTCCGGCAATCGCTCGACAAGCTGCTCAAGCTCGAGCTCGGGTCCTTCGACCTTCCCATGGCGACCTACCTGGTAATCGCCCTGCTGGCCATCTTCATCGTGTGGTTCCGGCGCACCAAGCTCGGCCAGGACATGCGGGCCATCGGGCAGGACCAGACCGTCTCGCACTCCGCGGGCATCCCCGTCGAGCGCACGCGCATCATGGCCATCGTCATCTCCACCCTGCTCGCGATGGTCGGCCAGATCATCTTCCTGCAGAACATGGGGAACATGGCCACCTACAACGCGCACCGACAGACCGGCTTCTTCGCGGCGGCGGCCATCCTGGTCGGCGGCGCGTCCGTGGCCAAGGCGACCATCCCGAACGTCCTCGTGGGCGTCGGGCTCCTGCACCTCATGTACATCGTCGTGCCGCCCGCGGGCGCGCGGCTCTTCGGGTCGGCCCAGATCGGCGAGTATTTCCGCGACGCCATGAGCTACGCTGTCATCGCGCTCGCCCTGGCCCTGCACGCGTGGCGGAAGCGCGCCAACGCGGAATCGGCCCGGGCTGGCCTGCGCGGAGCCGCCTCGGGCGCGGTCGCGCCGGCCAAGATGGAAGGAGGCGCCGAATGAGCGGGAAGGAAGTCTCGGGCGCGAAGGCGCCGCGCCGCCTCGCGCCGCGCCGCGCGGTTGCGCTGGCCGTGGTGGCGGCGGCCTACCTGGGCGCGGGCGCCTGGGCCATGCTTACGGGCAAGTCGCACACGATCCTCGTGGACAACAAGCCGGTCGCCGGCCTCGAGGCGTTCCGCCTGGTCGAGGTCACGATCGGCCGGCAGGAGCCGCTCGAGCTCGGGCGCGGCGAGCGCGACAAGTTCGCCGTGCAGGGCCAGAGCCACCGCGTGAGGATCGACCTCATGAACGGCTCCGATCCGGTCACGGCGACCCTCCGGTTGCCCTACGACGCCAAGATGGTGCTGGTTTCGCTGCCGAAGCTCGTGGCGGGCATCGAACCCGCCTGGGAACCGTTCGAGACCGGGCAGGATGCCCCGCCGCCGGTGGTGGACGAGCTCCCGGAAGAGCTCTTCGGCGCGGCCATCGACCTTCCTCCACCCGAAGCCGCCGGAGACTGAGTCCTCTGCCGTCGCGGGAGGAGCGGGCGGAAAGCGGGGCGGATTCGTCCCGCTTTCCGCCTTTTGCCGTCACGTGCGCTATCATGGGAGGCGGGCTCCGCCCGCCCGCGGAACCGGATCGGGAGCCAACGGAGGATCACATGGCAGAATCACCGAAAGCAGTCGCGTTCGCCATCCTGGCCGGCTTGCTGGCCGTCCTGGCGCCCCCACCCCTCTCCGCCCAGGCGGACCCGCCCGCCGTCCTTTCCCAGCCCGTCGTCGACAAGTTCATCAGGGACCTGCCCTCCCTGCTCGAGGATTTCGAGGCGCTCGGCCGCGACTTCGACGCGGAGGTGACCGAAGCCCAGGACGACCCCTCCAGCTTCGGACCGGCGGCGCTCGCCGGCCTGCTCGGCGCGGTCGGCGCCGATGCGGGAGTCCGCGAAACCCTGTCGCGGCATGGCTGGGACGACGGTTTCTGGGAGGTCTATTACGTGATTTTCTCCGGCGTCTACGTGGCGACGATGGAACAGGCCATGGCCCTCTACCCGGAACTCGGCGCGGCCTTCGCCGGAACACTCGATCCTTTCCGCGCCACCATCCACCGCGACGACCGGGCCCTCGTGCTCAGGAACCTCGAGCGGCTCGCTGCCGCCTTCGACCTGGCCGGCGAGTAGGTCGCGGAGCGGGCTCGGGTGGAGGACGCGACCTTTCCCGCCTGGTTCGCCCTGAGACCGGCGGCCCGATCCGCTCCGCGCGGCGGCCCTTCCCGCCACGCGAGACTTTACCAAGGCGCCCGAAAACCGTAGAATCGCTCCCATGAGCGACGTACACCTGACGCCCGTCGACGAAGACTTGCTCGACACCATCCTGCAGGGCGATGTCGAATTCTCCGGCCGCATGAGCTTCGACAAGCCCCTCATGATCAAGGGCCGAGTCTCCGGCACCATCGAGTCCACGAGCGACCTCTACGTCGACGACGCGGCCGTGGTCGAGGCCAGAATTTCCGCCAAGGTCGTCTCGGTGCGCGGCACCGTGAAGGGCGACATCTCGGCCAGCGAGCGCGTGGAGCTCTTCGCCTGCGCCTCGGTCGCAGGCGACATCGTGGCGCCCGAGATCACGATGGAGACCGGTTGCCGCTTCAACGGCATCTGCACCATGACCGGAAACCGGACCGGGACGCCGTCCGCCCCGTCCCCGCGGCCCTGAGTCCCGCGCGCATGCACCGCTTCCTCCCCGCGTTCGCCCTCATCCTCCTCCTGTCCGCCCCTCCGCCGGCGCTTTCCGCCCAGGACAAGCCCGACGCGCTCAAGGCTTACTACGAAGGCCGTTTCGACGAGGCCCGCGCCATCTGCCTGGCGGAAATCGAGGCGAACCCGCGCAACATCGACAGCTACGTGGTGCTCGGCTGGTCGCTCATCGCGCTCGGCCGCCACGCCGATGCCGAGCTCTACCTGACCCGCGCCTACGAGACGGTCCGCAGGGACCACCGCGTGATGCAGTCGCTCGGCGAGGCGTCCTACTTCCTCGGGAAGAACGAGGCCGCGCTCTCGTGGTTCCGCCTGTACGTCTCGACCGTGCCCGAGGGAGCCCGCGTCGCCCAATCCTACTATTTCATGGGCGAGACCTACCTGCGCCTCGAGCGCTACGAGCACGCCGACATAGCCTTCGCGGCGGCCCTGCACCATACGCCGGCGAACGCGCGCTGGTGGGCCCGCCTCGGCTACGCCCGCGAACGCAAGTCCGACTGGACCTGGGCTCTTGCCGCGTACGACGAGGCCCTGAGGCTGAATCCCCGCCTGCAGGAAGCCATCGACGGCAAGCTCCGCGTCTCCGAGCGGCTGCGCCGCTAGCGGGCGCTGCAATGCCCGTCCCCGAACCGACCGGGATCCGTTCGCGACAATGAAGCCCTCCGTCTCCTTCCGCACCTTCGGCTGCCGGCTCAACCAGCTCGAAACCGAGGCCATCGCCGCGGCGTTCGAGACTGCCGGCTTCGGAACCGCGCCTTTCGGCTCCGGATCCCTGGTCACCGTCCTCAACACCTGCACCGTCACCGGAAAGGCGGAGCAGAAGGCGCGCCGCGAAATCCGAGCAGCGCTCCGCGGGAATCCCGCCGGACTGGTCCTGGTGACCGGCTGCTACGCGGAGGTGGAGGGCGAAGCCCTGGCCGCGCTCGGCGAACGCGCCGTCGTGGTGCCCGGTTCCGCCAAGGACCTGGTGCTCGATCTGGCCTCGCGCCTCGCCGAAGCCGCGGAACACGGTCTCGACCCGGTCGACGAAGCCCGTGCCGCCCTCGCCTCGGCCTCCGGACACGCCAGGGATCCCTTCGCCTTCCGGCCTGCCAGCTTCGCCTTCCACGCCCGGCCCGCCCTCAAGGTCCAGGATGGCTGCGACAACGCCTGCACGTACTGCCGCGTGCGCATCGCGCGCGGTCGGGCCGTGTCCCTGCCCGTAGCCGAAGCCCTCGCGCGCGCGCGGGCCCTCGCGGCAAGCGGCGCCGCGGAAATCGTCCTGACTGGCGTGAACCTTTCCCAGTATCATGATCCCGGGACGGGGGCGGACTTCGCGGCCCTCCTCGAAGCCCTCCTCGCGGGCACGGACGGCGTTGCGTACCGGATTTCTAGCTGGGAGCCCGACCGCGTCGACGGGGGCTTTGCGCGCGCATTCTCGAACCCGCGCGTCCGCGCCCACGTCCACCTGGCCCTGCAGTCCGGCTGCGACGCCACCCTCGGCCGTATGGCCCGCCCGTACCGTACGGATCGGGTGCGGGAAGCGGTCGCCCTGCTGCGCGGCGCCAGGCCCGGTTTCTTCCTGGGCGTCGACCTGATCCTCGGTTTTCCCGGCGAAACGGACGCCGAATTCGCGGAAACCTTGGCGCTCCTCGATGAATTACGGCCCGCCTGGATACATGCCTTTCCCTACAGCCCGCGCCCGGGCACGCGCGCGGCCCTCATGCCCGGCAAGGTGCCGGAACGGGTCGCCGGGGAGCGCGTGGCGCTCGTCATGGAACGCGCGCGCGCCTGGCGGGCCGACTACGCGCGGAGCCGCGTCGGATCCGAGACGGAGCTCGTGCTCGAGGGAATCGAAGGAAGCCCGGACGTCGAGGACGGCCTCGGGGCCCCGGATCGCGCCGTGGCCGCCGGCCCGGGGGCGGGAGAAGCGGGGGCGGCAGGAGGGGCGACGGGCAGCCGCACCGGCACCTCCGACGAATTCCTGGGCGTCCTCGTGGAGGGGCTCCCGCCGGAGCTGGACCGCCCCGGCGTCGCGGTCAGGGTATCGATCCTTGAAGCCCTGCCCGGCGGCGAAGGGCTCGGCGCGCCCGACCTTCGCGGCCGTTTCGTCGCTCCGACGCGCTCCGATCCCTTGCTTTCCGCCCCCGGCGTGCTACCTTTATAGTGCCGGAGCCTCCGCGCTCCGTTCCGAGCTCAACAAGTGAAATGCCGTAACGCACGGAGGTGCGCAATGAAGTCTAGAAGGATCGCGGCGCTCGCGATCGCGTCGGTCTTCCTCCTCGGAAGCTGCGACGCCATCCTCGGGTTCAATCTCTTCGAAGGCATGGTCCAGGACGGCGTGGTCCGGAACATCGAAGAAGCCGAGACCGCCGACGACTACATGGCGGAGTCCGACGCCGAGAATTTCATCGAGGCGCTCGAGGAAACCGGCAAGGTCGAGGACGCCGTCGGCGCGCTCGAGGAGGTCTACGACCCGGACGCCGATCCCGAGACGCCCCCGCCCGGCGATCCCGCCGAAGCGCAGGAAGCCGCGGCCGTCGCCGCGGAGATCATCATCTATACGAGCCCCGCCGGCGTGGTGGTCGACAACATCATCGAGGTGATCGCGGGCGATCCCGCCGCGCTCGATGTCGAGGATCCGGCCACGCTCATCGCCGCCATCATCCCGCCTTCGATCACCGGTGACGCCGCCGCGTTCGAGGAGACCATCCTCGGCTTCCTCGATGCCTGGGAAGCCTACGCGGCCCTCGGAGCATCCATCACGGGAGGCGAGCTCGCCACCGTCGAGGTGCAGGCGGGAGACCTGATCATACCCGCCGCCATCGGCGCCGCGCTTAGCGAACTGGTCGCAGCGGAGATGGCCGCCAGTTCGACTGACGAGGCGACCGCCACGGCACAGATCATCGCAGGCCTGTTGGACGCGGCGACTGGGGGGACTCCGACTTTGCCTGAGATAGAAATGGTGATGCAGGAGGGCAGCGAAATACCCGCATTCCTTGCCGATGGATCGCCGCTCGCCAATATCCTGCTCGCGGCCGGCTTCGACATCGCCGCCCTTCTGGGAGGTTCGTGATGAAGCGCCTGACGCTCATTCTCGTCATCGCGGCGCTCGTCGCCGCCCCGCTCCTGGCGCAGGACTCGGTGATCGCGCCGCTCGACCCCAAGACCGCCCGCACCCTGGGCCTCGGCGGCGCCTTCGTCGCCATGAGCGACGGCTACGGCAGCCTGTTCGGCAACCCCGCCGGTTTCGCGGACAAGGGCGGCCATCTCTACATCCCGACCGCCTCGGCCTGGCTCTATGTGGCGCCCTCCAGCGCCAACATCGAAAAGCTCGAGTCCATCGCCGGCGGCACCGCAACTCCGGAGGAGTCCGCCGCCGCGCTCGACGAGCTCATAACCGGCAACGGAATCGGCGGCGGCGCCCAGGCGGGCATCGCCTGGATAGGCGGCGGCCTGGGCATCGGCCTCTCCGCCGTGGCCGACGCCTACGCGGTCGGCAAGACCGCGCTCGGCGCCGTACTCGACGTCGACACCTCGGTACAGGCCGTGCTCGGCCTCGGGTTGCCGCTCGAGCTGTTCGGGCTCCGCCTCCAGCTCGGCGGCGACATCCGCGCCTTCTATCGCGCCGTCGGCACCATGCCCTTCAGCGAGGTGGCCGGGCTTTTCCTCGGGACCGGTTCCGGCGAGGAGACCGACGTCATGGCCACGTTGATGGCGCAGCCCGCCACGGCCGGCTACGGCGTGGCGCTCGACCTCGGCGCCAGCCTCCAGCTCGGCGCCTTCAAGGTCGGACTCGCCGTGCGCGACATAGCGCCGCCCTTCGAAATGGTGACGGCCACCTATCAGGACGTGATCGATTCGCTCGCGGCCGGCGGCCAGCTGCCCGCGGGCACGGCGGACACTTTCTCGATGCTGCCGAACATCATCGTCGGCGGCTCGTTCCGCCCCTGGAAGGGCGGCGTCCTCGACCCGAATCTGGTGGTCGAGCTCCAGGACCCGGTCAGCGTCATCCGCGACAAGGCTTCAGTCTGGGGCCTCCTGCACGTCGGCGCCGAAGTCCGCGCGCTCGGCATCTTCGTGGGACGCGCCGGCCTCAACGAGGGCTGGATCAGCCTTGGCGGCGGCATCGACCTTGCCATCGTCAAGATCGACGCCGCGGTGTTCACCGAGGAGCTCGGGCGCCGGCCCGGCGACGCTCCCCGTTCAGGCTTCGCCATCGACGCCACCATACGCTTCTGAGCGTGCGCCGCCCCTGAGGGCGGCCCGTTCCCGGGGCCCGGTCCGGCATGTTCCGGATCGGGCCCCGCGTCGTAAGCGGCCGGATCTGCGGAGCCGGCTTCACGCCGGACCCCGGCCGAGCCGATACTGTAATGGCTTCCGGGACGCCAGCGCGTCCCGGGGGCGTCCGCGGCGGGAAGCCCGCCCGAGGAGGTTTTCGGGATGAAAAACACGGCGCGCATCCTCGTTCCGCTCGCCATCGTCCTTTTCCTGGCCTCGTGCCAGCAAGTCTTCACCTCCTCGCTCGGTGTCTGGGCGGCGCGCGACCTGTCCATTCCCGCCGACCTGTCATCCGCGGACACCCTCGAACTGTCCGCGGCCGCCGTGTCGACC
>JAKLEE010000290.1 GCA_022703215.1 Spirochaetota bacterium
CCGGAGCGCGGTATGGCGCTCGTCAGCTCGAGCTTGGTGAAGATGGCCGGCAGCATGCCGAACCCGGCCACCGCGTACGCTACCAGCACGCCCCAGGGGCCGGCCTCGGAGAAAGCCAGGGCGGGAAGGATGAAGAGCCCGGAGCTGATCATGGCGCCGGCGCCGAGGCTGAACACGCCGATCGTGTTGAGGGACTTCCTGAGTTCCATCGGGCCTCCCGGGGCGGAATTTCGCTGCCTTTCCATGGTAAACGGCACGGGGCCGCGGGGCAAGGAAAAGATGGCCGTGCGCGGGAGGGGGAGCGGGGCCTTTTCCTTTACGGAATGGAGAAATCGGGTTACGATTTGGCTTCCCCAGCGCCCCTTCCCCAAGGAGAACTCCCATGCAACTCGCGCGCTACGCGGGCGACCTGTCGTCGATCGACTATCTCTCCATGCTCGTCGTCGATATCCACGGCAAGCTCCGCTCGGTCTCGCTTCCCCGCGGCTACATCACCGACAAGGTGCTCAAGCACGGCATCGGCTTCGACGCCTCGAACTTCGGCTACGCGGACGTGCACAAGAGCGACATGGTGGCCATTCCCGACCTGTCCACGGGCTTCGTGCAGGACCGCGACGGATTCAAGGTGCTGCACGCGTTCTGCGATGTGGAGACGACCGACGGCCGGCCCTTCGACCAGTACCCGCGCACCGTCGTCCGCAAGGCCGTCGAGCGGCTCAAGGCTTCCGGCATCGGCGACGAGGCGAAGATGCTCGTCGAGCTCGAGTTCTACGTCTTCGACGACGTGCGCTACTCGACCACCACCGGCCACTCCTACTACTTCGTGGAGAGCGTGGAGGGCATCGGAGAGGATCGCGAGGACGCCCCGCGCTTCGGCCTCTCCAAGGGCTACCACCGCCTGGCGCCGGACGACCGCTACGCCCTGCTCCGCGACCGCTCGGTCAAGGCCATGGAGGACGCGGGCATCCCGGTCAAGTACCACCACCACGAGGTGGGCGCGGCGCAGCTCGAGATCGAGCTCAACTTCATCACCCTCTCGAAGGCCGCCGACTCCGTCGCGCTCGCGCAGTGGATCATCCGCTCCTGCGCCGACGAGATGGGCCTCCGCGTCACCTTCATGCCGAAACCCATGTACAAGATCGCGGGCAACGGCATGCACGTGCACCAGTTCGTCGAGAAGGACGGCAAGTCGATCTTCCCGGGCGAGGGGCTCTACGGCCTTTCCGAGGCGGGCCTTTCGTACACCGCCGGCGTGCTCGAGCACGCGCTCGCAGGCTCGCTGCTCGCCTTCTCCAACCCGAGCACCAACAGCTACCGCCGCCTGGTGCCCGGCTACGAGGCGCCGGTCAGCGCCACCTTCGCGCAAGGTTCCCGCGCCGCCGCGGTGCGCATTCCCGGCTACCTCAAGAAGGGCGAGGCGCGCATCGAGTTCCGCACCGGCGACGCCACGGCCAACACGCACTACTTCCTCGCGGCCATGCTGCTCGCGGGCCTCGACGGCATCGAGCGCAGGCTCGATCCGGTGAAAATGGGCTTCGCGAACACGAAGGAGACGCCGCGCAACACCTTCCCCACGGGCCTCTATCACGTGATGAACGGGCTCCGCAAGGACCGCAAGTGGCTGCTCCACGCCTTCCCCGAGGCCCTGCTCGACGAATGGATCCGCATCAAGGAAAAAGAGGCCGAGTACGTCTACAACGCTCCTGTACCGCAGGAGTACGAGCTCTATTTCTGAGGAAGGACGAATGAACACCGAAACCCTGATGGGCGACGAGGCGATCGCGCTCGGCGCCGTGCACGCGGGACTCTCGGCGGCCTTCGCCTATCCCGGCACGCCGAGCACCGAGATCATGGAAACCCTGCAGTCCATGGCGGAAAAGGGAGCCACCACCTCCGACGGCGCGAAGTTCGTCGCGCAGTGGTGCGCCAACGAAAAGACCGCCTACGAGAGCGCCCTCGGCGCCTCGTACGCCGGGCGGCGCGCCCTGGTGTCGATGAAGCACGTCGGCCTCAACGTGGCCGCCGACCCCTTCGTCAACTCCGCCCTCATCCGCATCCACGGCGGCCTCGTCGTGGTGGTCGCGGACGACCCGGGCATGCACTCGAGCCAGGACGAGCAGGACAGCCGGGCGCTTGCGGCCTTCGCGCGCATGCCCTGCTTCGAGCCCGCGAACCAGCAGGAAGCCTACGACATGACGGTCGAGGCTTTCGCGTTCTCCGAGAAGCACGAAGTGCCGGTGCTCATCCGCATCACGACGCGCCTGGCGCACAGCCGGGCCATCGTCAAGACGGCCGCGAAGGGAAGGGCGCAGAACCCCGTCGACAAGGCGCCGCAGGACATGTCGTGGATCCTCATGCCGGCCATAGCCCGCAAGCGCTGGAAGATCCTGCTCGGCAAGCAGGCGGAGTTCCGCGCCTACGCCGAGGAGCGCTCGCCGCTCGCGCCCGCGTCGAAAAAGCTCGGCGTGGTGACCACGGGCCTCGCCCTCCAGTACTACCGCGAGAACCTCGAAGATTTTGTGGCCGCGAACGGCGAGGCGCCTTCGCACCTCCACATCGGGCATTACCCGATACCCGCCGGAAAGCTCCGCGAGCTCTGCGCGAAGGTGGAGAAGGTGCTGGTGATCGAGGACGGCTACCCCGTGGTCGAGGAGGCCCTGCGCGGCGTCCTGCCGACGCCGATCCCCGTGCTCGGCAAGATGACTGGCGAGCTGCCCCTCGACGGCGAGCTCAATCCCGATCTCGTACGCGCCGCGCTCGGACTGCCGGAGCGCGAGGGCGTCCCCGCGCCGAGCCTGCCCCCGCCCGGCCGGCCGCCGCAGCTCTGCACGGGCTGCCCGCACGCGGACAGCTTCGCGGCCCTCAAGGAAGCCCTG
>JAKLEE010000291.1 GCA_022703215.1 Spirochaetota bacterium
CGAGGCCGAGCGGACCCGCGTCGTCCTCCGCCACCGCCCAGAAGCAGCCGTTTCCCGTGGCCCGCATGAAGCGCGCCCACTCCGGATCCTGCCACAAGGAGCCCGGCCGATCCCGCAGGAAGCGGATTTCCGCCGGCGCGAGCTCCCGCGCCTCGCGGACACGCGCGGCAGGCGTCATCGGAGGATGGTGCGGCGCAGGAACGCCTTGCCGAATTCCGCCAGCTTGTGCCAGAGAGAGTAGTCGCTGGAACGCGCGTGCAAGGCGATGGCGCGGCGGACGTCGTGGTGCGCGCGCCGGAGGGCGTGGCTGAAGTCCTCGCGGATCGGCGCGAAGCGGTTGAGCCCCGCCCGCCGGTAGTGCCGCGCGAAGGTGATCATCCGCATCCTGATCCGCTCGTGGAGCCCGCTCGAATGCGAGAGCGGGTTCTTGCGCCGCGCGATGACGTAGTCCGGCAGCTCGTCGGCGAAGGCCCGGCGCAGGCACCATTTCTCGATGCCGTCGCGGTTTTTCATCACGGGTGGCAGGCCCAGCGCGATCTCCACCACGGCATCGTCGAGGAAGGGAACCCGGGCCTCGACGCCGTTCGACATCGCCGCTCGGTCGACGCGTTGGAGCTCGGTGTTGCCGAGCGTGCCGAGCTTGTGGAGGAAGAGCTCGCGGAGGGCCGGGCCGTCCGCCCGGCGGTACATGTCGTAGCCGCCGAAGAGCTCGTCGCTGCCGTCCCCGCAGAGCGCTATCCTGATGCCGTTTTCGCGGATCGCCCGGAACAGGCGCACGCTGATCACCGCGTTGATGATGTCGAGGTACTCGTCGAGTTCGCAGTGCGAGATGGCTTCGCCGATGGCGGCTCCCGAGACGTCTTCCGCCCCGAAGGGGACGACGACGTGCCTGATGCCGCGTTCGAGGCAGAAGCGCCGCGCCGTCCGGACGTCCTCGCTGTCCTCCTCGCCGATGGTGAAGGCCGTCACGTCGGGGTGCAGCTTCGCCGCGAGCGAGAGCACGATGGAAGAGTCGAGGCCGCCCGAGTAGACCACCGCGACCGGAAGCCCGGTGTCCACGCGGAGCCGGACTGAGTCCTCGAGTCCTTTCCGGAGGGCCGCGAAAAGCCCGGGCTCGGTCCAGTCCTTTTCGGCCGCGGCGGGAGCGTACCAGCGCCGCGGCTCGGAGCCGGAGTTTTTGAGGCAGCCGGGCTCCAGCCGGCGAATGGTACCGCGCCTGGGAAGGAGGCCGGAGATCGTCGAGGAAAAGGCGGCGCCTTCCCCGTCTTCGACGTAGTAGAGCGGGCAGATGCCGAGCCGGTCGCGGGCCGCGAACCAGCTCCGCTCGCGCCGGTCGTAGACGACGAACGCGAACTGGCCCCGGAATTCGGGGAGGCAGGCTTCGCCTCGTTCAAGGAAGGCCGCGAGCGCGGTCTCGGTGTCGGACTCCGTCCGGAACTCGTAGCGCCCGGCAAGGGCCGCCCTGAGTTCTCGGAAGTTGAAGATCTCGCCGTTGAACAGGATCGCGTAGCGGCCGCAGTTCGAGACGAAGGGCTGGGCGGCGCGCCCGCGGTCGACGAGCGGCAGCCTGCTGACGTGGAGGAACGCTCCGTCGTCCTCGAGTATCCCCGCTACTTCGCCTCGGCCGAGTATTCCCGGATCGACGAGCTTGAGCGCCTCGGGAACCGCGCGACCGGCAGGTCCCAGGTATCCGTAGATTCCGCACATCGGAAGAGCCTCCGTTCAGGTCGCGCCGCTTGCGGCGATCGAGGCGGGGCTGAGGCAGAGGTGCCAGAAGCCGCCGTAGTCCATCAGGTTGATCCGACCCGCCGCGAAGTCGCGTTCCAGCTCCGCGCGGGCCGCGGCGTGGGCGCGCGGATGGTTGTCGCGGTACCAGGCCTGCTCGAGATCGGCGGCGTAACCGGCCAGGTGGCCGCTCCGCGGCGTCGCCAGGTAGCCGATGCGCGCGAGGTGCCGCTGGTGGTCACGGGTCCTCAGGACCGAGGTGACCATGAGGGGGAAGGGCCGGGAAAGGCCGAGCGCGGATCCGACGCGGGCGCAGAGCGAGTTCAGGTAATCGAGGGTGGCTCGCGGACACCTGGTGACCTTGAGTCCCATCGTGTTCCTGCCGGGAAGGTTCAGGAGCATGCGAAACCGGCGCGCCGCGGCGTTCGGCGCGCGGGTCCAGAAGGATTCCCGGAGCAGGATGTAGGAGAATGCGGGCCGTTCAACCGCGGAGCGGAAATCCGCGAGCCCTTCCGCGCCGCGGAGGCTGCGCTCGTCGGGGAAGGTGGGGCGGCCGGAGTGCCATGCGCTTTCGATGGCCTGGTACAGGACCGCTTCGACGACCGCGCGTATCGCCCCGTTCGGCCCGTGCGCGGGGAAGGTGGCGAGCATGGCTTCGACGTCCGCGCGCGCGGAGCGTTCGAGCAGGGCCGCGAACTGAGGTTCGAGCCCGGCTGCGAGCGCACCGATCGCGGCGTCGAGGCTGCCAAGATCGTCGGGGCCGGCGGCGTGTTCCGCCAAGGTCCTGGCCACGAGGTCGTAATAGTCCTTCGGGCGTTCCGGTCCGATTTTTCCCTGCATTGCGTCGATACCTCGGCGGTCTCAGTGGAGCGGGAGCATCGTAACCGGACTCGGGTCGCGGGGCAAATGAAAAGGGACCGGCCGACGCCTGGCCACGCGCGCTTCGGTCCGGCGGACTTGGCGGGCGGCGCGCTTCCCGGTCCCGTCGCGACCCGCGCCTGCCTACTGCAGCCGCCCGCTGTCCCGGAGCGCGGCCAGGGCTTTCAAGAGCAGGACGGCCGTCGCGAGGCTTCCGTCGTCCGTCACGGCGACGCGGAGCCCCCAGCTGCCTTTCGCGCCGGCTTCGGGTTGCAGGGCTTCGAGCGCCGC
>JAKLEE010000292.1 GCA_022703215.1 Spirochaetota bacterium
GCTGAAGGTGTAGCGGCCGGTCTTGTAGCGGTAGAGGCGGAGTATGCCCTCCTCGTCCGGCTCGACCGGGCCGGGGGCGAAGGCATTGCGGGAACCGGGGCGCGCGGCCCCGTTCGCCACGTCGAGCATCTGGGCGGCGCCGACCAGGCACAGCTCGTCCGCGGCGATTTCCGCGGCCTTCCGCGCGGCGTCAGGGGCGACGGGCAGCGAGGCGAGGGCCTTGAAGCCCGCGAAGTAGGCCAGGTCGCCCGCGCAGATGCCCAGGGCCTCGCCGTAGTGCACCGGGTCGCCGTAGCCGGCTTCCTCGAGCGCGCGCTCGTATTCGACGTGGACGGTCGGCACGCCGCGGCGCGTGCGGTCGCGGTCCATGATGTCGTCATGGACAAGCAGGCCCGACTGGAAGAGCTCCATGGCCGCGCCGGCGCGTTCCACCGCCTCGAGCGCGCCGCCTTCCGCCGTCCTTCCCGAGGCGAGCTCGTAGCCGAGCCGGACGAGGACGCCGCGGATGAGCTTGCCGCGGAGCGCGAAGGCCGCGAGCCTCCTCGCGGCGTCGGTGCCGAGCCCCGGGGCGGCGCGGTCCCAGCGCGAGGCGCCGCTTTCGAGGATCTCCTTGATCCGTTCCTGGACGGCGCTTCGCGCCGCGTTGAAGTATGCGAGCATGGAAACTCCCTTCACGTTTCGTCGATGGGGGTCGGGTCAGGCGGGGAAGAGCTCCCAGCCCAGTCTGAGCAGCGCGAAGAATACCGCCTGGACGGCCAGCCAGGCCAGCGCGATGAAGTCGCCGGGCCGCGTTTTCCCGTCCTTTCCCGTCCTGTCGCGGTCCGCGAGAGTCCGCGCGATGGCGGCGGCCGCCGCGATGAGGAACCAGGCCAGGTAGTTCTGGAGGGGAATGTCGCCGCCGTCCCAGGTCCAATAGCCGAGCCGGATGGCCGCCGGCTCCATGACCCAGTCGAAGGCGGTGGCGAAGAGGCCGGTCAGGACGGTCACGGCGACGGCGTTCCGGGAGATCCTGCGGGCCAGGACGAAGGCGCCGTGCACCACGAGCACCCAGTTGAAGGCGATGATGAGCGGCACCTCGAGCGCCATGGGGCCGAGCACGGTTCCGTACTCGTAGGCGCCGAACACGAGGCCCGTGGCCACGCCGAGCGCCTCGAGGCCGAAAGTGGCGGCCCAGGCGAGGAGCCCCCAGAGCGCCAGGCGCGCGCCTTCCGCCCTGACGGCCGGGGCGATGACGGCGACGCCGCAGAGGAGCAGGAACCAGGGCGTCATGGCCTGCATGAGGGGGAGCGTGGGCGGCCAGAGATGGGCGGCGGTGCCCACCGCGAAGAGGACGGCCACGAGGGCGGCGAGGGCCTTTTCGTAGCCGAGCCGTGCCAGGAATGCGCGCGTCGCCTCGGCCGCCTTCACGACGCGCCTCCGGCTTTCCGCCCGCGGAGTCGCGCGAATGCCGTTCCGAAGATGTCGTAGAGGACGAAGGACGCCAGGAGCATCGAGAAGCTGAAGACGAAGTCCTCGATCGGGATGGTGCCGA
This sequence comes from Spirochaetota bacterium, assembly GCA_022703215.1. GTDB lineage: Bacteria > Spirochaetota > Spirochaetia > Treponematales > UBA12059 > JAFGNN01. The sequence continues at coordinate 1,532 of JAKLEE010000292.1, forward strand.
CCCGGACGCCCAGGTTCCGCGCGTCGTCGTAGAGGACGACGGGCTTGCCGGTCAGGATGCCGTTGGCGAGGATGAAAGGCACGTAGGTGATGCCGAGCGCTATCCAGGTGTTACGCGAGCGCAGGGTGGCGGGCGAGGCGAGGGCGCCGAGGACCAGGGTCAGGGCGGCGGAGACGAGCACCACGGCCGTGTAGGTCCGGTCGAGGACGAAGGGGGCGGGCAGGGCGAAGACCGCGGCCAGGACGAGCCAGTACGCGCGGACCGCCTTGAGCTCCGCGTCGCGGAGGTAGGCGCGGATGCAGGCCAGGATGAAGATGCAGGCGTAGGGAATCGCGACGAAGAAGAACCATTCCGCGGGCGGAAGGCCGAGCCAGCGTATCGTGCCCGCGTACTCGCTGTTGAAGGACCAGACCCCGATGGCGGTCTTCCATACGTCCCATGCGCCGAAGCTGAGGACGATGGCCGCGATGGCCGCGAAGACCGCCGGCCACTTGCGATGGAAGGCCACCTTGCGGTCGAACGAGAGGGCCAGCGGCGCGGCCAGAACCAGCAGGTCCAGCATGAGGTAGTAGCTCAAGCGTGCCTCCCTTATCCGAAGAGCAGGTTCAGGATGGCGCGGCGCACGATGCGGCCCTTGGCGGGCTTCACCTTGCGCAGGAAGACCACCAGCGGATCGTATTCGATGACGCGGCCGGTCCAGTCGTACATGTCGCCCGCCGTGCGGATGGCCGCCCGCGCGCGACGCGGGATGTAGCGGTAGCCTTTTACCGCCTCCGCCTGCCAGGCGCGGTAGCGCGAGAGCTGCGCCTTGACGAAGGCTGCCCAGCCTGCGGGATCGGCCTCGGCCTCCGCCCTCGAAGGCATCCAGTCCGGGGCCTTGCCCGTGCCCTCGACGGGCAGGTAGCGGCGCCCGAGCTTTACGTCCTCGGCCACGTCGCGGATGAAGTTGATGAACTGCATGGCGCGGCCGAGCATGCGGGCCGCGTGGTCGGCCTCGGGCGGCAGGTCGAGGATGCGCGCCATGAAGAGCCCGATCACCTCGGCCGAGCCGTAGACGTAGCCGAGCGTCTCAGCCTCGGTGGCGTAGAAGCGCTTGGAGAGGTCCGCCTCCATGGCCGCGAGGAAGGCTTCGGTCCAGGCGGGGTCGAAGCCCTTGCGCTTCGACAGCGCCACGAAGTCGTCGATGATGGGATCGCCCGCGGGAGTCCCCGCCAGGGCCGCGCGGTAGCGCGGGTCGGCCTGAAGCGTCTGCCAGTCCATCGGTGCCTGCCTCGACAACAAGGCTTCGACCCGCCTGCCTCTGGCCGGA
>JAKLEE010000293.1 GCA_022703215.1 Spirochaetota bacterium
GGCCCCATGGCGCCGGCGCTCCGTGCCGAATTCGGCCTCTCCTACACCCTCGCCGGCCTCCACCAGACCGCCTTCGCCCTCGGCATGGTGGCCATGGGACTTGCGGGCGGTCCGCTCATCGAGCGGCTCGGCCTGGCGCGCTCGATGTGGGGTGGCATGCTCGTCATGCTCCTTGGCGAGGCGGCTCTGTCCCTCGCGCCCTCGGTGGCGTTCACGCTCGGCGGCATTTTGCTCGCCAGCCTCGGCGCGACGCTCTCCATGTCCGCGGTGCAGGCTTCCCTGGCCGCCGAGCCTGCCGAACGCCGCGGCCGCATGATACTGGAAGGCAACATGACCGCGAGCGCCGCGGCCATGCTGGTGCCCCTCGTCCTGCTCTCAGGCGACCGGATCGGACTCGGCTGGCGCGTAGTCGGGCCGGCCGCGGGCCTCGCTTTCGTAGCCGTGGCCGGATTCGGCCTCCGCTTCACCCCACCCGATCCGGGCTCCGCGCGACTCGCGTCGCCGGAAGCGCGCGCGGCAAGCCCCGCCCGCCACCCGCTCGGCGCCGGCTACGCGCGCATGTGGCTCGTCCTGCTCATGGGCGTAGCGGTGGAATGGGCCCTCGGATTCTGGGCCATGAGCTACCTGCTCCAGAAACCCGGCGCCACGCCGGCGCTCGCATCCGCCGCCGTGGCGGGGCTCGGGCTCGCCGCGGTCCTGGCCCGCTTCGCCGCGAGCCGGCTCGGCCACCGCCTCGCCGAAGGCCGCATGCTCGCCCTCTCCTTCGCGCTCGCCGCCGCGGGCTTCCCGCTCTACTGGCTCGCGCCCTCGCCCTTCGCGGCAGCGGCCGGTCTTTTCGTGGCGGGCTTCGGGGCGGCCAACCTCTACCCGCTCGGCTTCTCGCTCGCCGTGTCGCGCGCGCCCCACGCCCTCGCCCGCGCGAGCGCCCTGATACCCGTCGCGTCCGGCTCGGCCATCGGGCTCGCGCCCTTCCTGCTCGGCCGCCTCTCCGACGAGGCCGGCATGAAGACCGCCCTGATCGCAGTGCCGGTCGGCGTGGCGCTCGCCTTCGTCCTCCTCGCCCACGACCGCGCCGCGCTCGCGCGGGAAGCGCGAAACTCCCAAGGTAAGGAGAACCCGTCATGAGCAAAGGCCCCGGCTGCCGTTACGGCAGCCACCGCGTCCTCGAACCCAAGGGCATCCTGCCCCAGCCCGCACTCAGGCTCGACAATACGGCGGACATCTGGGACAACGAGCTCCTCATCGACGTCTCCACCCTCAACATCGACTCCGCGAGCTACACGCAGATCCGTTCCGCCTGCGGCTCCGACCCCGCCAAGATGGAAGCCATGATACTCGGCATCGTCGCCGAGCGCGGCAAGATGCAGAACCCCGTCACCGGCTCGGGCGGCATGCTCGTCGGCACCGTGCGCGAGATCGGTCCTGCCTTCCCCGCGCGGAAGCTCAGCACGGGCGACCGCGTGGCCACCCTCGTCTCGCTCTCGCTCACTCCCCTCCGCATCGACCGCATCAGGAAGCTCGACCCTGCGAGCGACCAGGTCGACATCGAAGGCCAGGCAGTCCTCTTCGAGTCAGGCATCTTCGCCCACGTGCCCGGCGACATCCCCGAGCGCCTCGCGCTCGCCGCCCTGGACGTCGCCGGCGCCCCCGCCCAGGTCGACCGCCTCGTGCGCGAAGGCGACACGGTCTGCATCATCGGCGGCGGCGGCAAGTCAGGCGTCCTCTGCTGCTACCAGGCCATGAAGAACGCGGGGCCCTACGGCAAAGTCATCGTCGTCGAATACTCGAAGGAGAACGCCCGCCGCATCGAGGAGCTCTCCCTCGCCACCCACGTCATCGTCGCCGACGCCACCGACGCCCTCGACGTCTACCGCAAGGTCAGCGCCATCACCGGCCCCCGCGGCTGCGACGTCACCATCAACAACGTCAACGTCCCCAACACCGAGATGACCTCGATCCTCGTCACCAAGGGCCAGGGCCTCATCTACTTCTTCTCCATGGCCACCTCGTTCACCAAGGCCGCCCTCGGCGCCGAAGGCGTCGGCAAGGACATCGAGCTCATCGTCGGCAACGGCTACGCGAAAGGCCACGCCGAGCTCACCCTCGACATCCTCCGCGAATCGAAGGAGATCAGGACGCTCTTCGAGAGGCTGTACGTGCACTGAGCGGAAGGGGGAGCACACTGCTCCCATCCTACGGGAAGCGCGCGTAGACCGGGAAAGCGCGGCGAGGGGCGTTATCGGGGCCGGTCAGGGCGGGGCCTGACTCAAGAATACGCACCCCGGCGCGCCGCTTCGCTTCGCTTGGGGGCGCGTATTCTTGAGTCACCCGCCGTCCTGCTCACGTCCGATAAATACTCTCGCCGGGTTTGCGCTTGCACGCCGCTCGCCGGATGCGGGGCGCGCTTCCCGCTCGGCGGGCGATTGCGCTGCAGGTGCGTAGCGGCTCCCCCTCGGCCGAGCTTCCGCCCCCGCAGGAACGACAAGACTGCGCGGTCTCGGAGAGCCCGCGCCGATGCCCGTATTACGCGGGGGCTGTCACAGTCGGTTATAAATTGCCGGAAATAGTCGGCGAGAACTTGCCGGTTTCTTGTCCGCTGCCCGTGAGGAACGGGCACAAAAAGAGGGGCTCAGCCTCTAGGATGGTGGTTACCAGACTACCCTCCCGGAGAGAACCCCATGGACAAGGAGCATCGTATGCTCGATGCGAGGATCCTGCAAGCGAAGGGATTGAGACAGGTCGAGATCGCCGAGGCCCTCGGCGTTTGCGAGAGGACGGTGAGGAACTATCTCGCCTCGATGCCGGCGCCGAAAAGGGC
>JAKLEE010000294.1 GCA_022703215.1 Spirochaetota bacterium
GTAGTCGTCCGGGGCCAGGGCGACGGCCTTCTCGAAGCAGCTTCGGGCCTCGGCGTGGCGGCCGGCCACGAAGCGGAGCACGCCGAGGTCGTTCCAGGCGGCCGCGAACTCCGGGTCGAGCTCGAGCGCGCGCCGGTACAGGCGTTCGGCGTCCTTCGCCTCGCCGCGCTCCCAGGCCGCGAGGCCGAGCGAGAGGGCGAGGTCCGCGCGCTCGCCGCCGTTCGCGAGCGCCGTGGCGAAGGCTTCGTCGGCCTCGGCGGCGCGTCCCGCGCGCTGGAGGGCCACGCCGAGGTTGAAGGCCAGGTCGGCCGAGAGCGGGTCCAGAGCGAGCGCTTCGCGGAAGGCTTCGGCCGCTTCGAGGGGGTGCCCGCCGTCGGACAGGGCGCGTCCCTTCTCGTCCAGTTCCCTGGCGCGTTCGAGCCCGTCCACGGCCTAGCCCCGCGCTCCGCGGCCTCGCCCCGGGCGGCGCGAGGGAATCGCCGCCCAGTCCCAGGGGCCGAGCGTCCGGCCGAGGACGCGCCGCGTTTTGGCCGAATGGTTGAGGACGAGGTCGACGCGGCGCCCCGATCCGTCGATCCGCGGCACGCGCTCCAGGTCGGCGCCGAGGAAGCGCGCGTCGACGCCGGCGTCCTTGAATATCCGCCGGTACAGGAAAACCATGCCCAGCGGGTCGGGACTGGTGCCGAGGTACCAGACCCGGCCGCCACCGAGCCGGTTCATGGTCGCGCAGGGAGTCCCGCGGTAGTGGAGCGAGCGGTCCGTCCACCACGCGACCGGCTCGGCGGTCTCGGGTTCGACGAGGTCCGCCCAGACCGTCCCGCGGGCCGGCAAGAGCCCCACGCGCAGGCGCGCCGATCCCGTGCCGAGGCTTTCGAAGCGGCGGACCGTCACGCCGGCGAGCGGCCGGAAGAGTCCGGGGAGCGGCAGGTCAACCGAGAAGTTGCCCATGGTGCGGGCGCCCGCGCGGAAGCCGAGCACCAGGGTGCCGCCCGAGTGGACCCAGGCGCCGAGGCGCTCGACCAGCTTCGGATCTGTAAGCTGGTGGAGGGGCAGCGACACGATCCTGAAGCGCGCGAGGGTTTCCGCGTCGAGCGTCTCCGCGGCCAGTACCTCGGCGCCGACGCCGAAGGTGGCGAAAGGGGCGAAGGCTCGCGCGAACTCCATGTCGAAGCCCGCCTGCATCCAGGGCGTCTCGCGGAGCACGAGGCCCTCGGACAGGTACTGCTCGCGGAGCACCCGGGCGTCGTCCTTGCGGAAGGCGACGCAGGCCTCGGCGGGAACCCGCGCGGAGGCGATGCCGTCGAGCTCGGCCTTGGCCCGCGCGGCCGTCGCGCGCAGGGTCGCGCCGCGCGAGGTCTCGCGGTCGTCCGCGTCGTGGAGGCCGAGGCAGAGCTGCTCCTGTCCGTAGGGAGCGGTGCGCCAGCGGAACCAGACTATCCGGTCGGCGCCGCGCGCGATCGCCTGGACCGTCCACAGCGCGGCCTGCCGGTCGTCGGGCAGGCGGCCGAGCGCGACGTGGCCCTGCATGCCGGCGAACTGCTCCATGACCGTGAAGGGCTTGCCGCCCTTGAGGCCGCGGACATGCGCGAGCATGCCCGCCGTCGCCTGCCAGGGCAGGGGCGCGGCCTGCGGCCCCCAGATGGGGTAGTTGTCCCAGCTCGCGAAGTCCATGGACGCGACGAGCGCGCGGTGGTCGATGGCGTTGGAGAGCGGCGGCGGGTAGAGGTTGGTCGTGATCCACTGCTCCGGGGCGACGCGCGCGCGGAGGGCGGAAACCTGTGCGTCGGCGAAGGCGACGGCCGAATCGGAGCAGAAGCGGTCGTAGTCGAGGAGCAGCCCCGGGTTGTGGTGCGAGGAAACCTGGTCGCGCGGGACGGGGACCTGGTCGAAGCGCTCGTAGGCCGCGCCCCAGAATACGGCGCCCCAGGCGGCGACCATCGCGGCCGGAGTCCGGTATTTCGCCTCGAGCCAGCGGCGCCACGCGGCGCGGCAATTGTCGCAGACGCAGCGGTCGGAGCCTTCGTGGCCGAGCTCGTTGTCGACCTGGTAGCCGGCTACGCGCCGGTCCTTCCCGTAGTGGTCGCCGATGGCCGCCGCGAGGCGGGTCGACGCCTCCCGGTAACCAGAGTGGTTGAAGCAGCCCGCGCGCCGGGTTCCGTAGTCCCGTTTCAGCCCCGAGGGGTGGACCTGCAGCAGGTCGGGGAATTCGTCGACCAGCCGCGGCGGGAAGGTGGCCGTCGGGGTGCCGATGACCGCCTTGATCCCGTGGCGCTCGAGCGTGTCGAGCGCGCGGTCGAAGAGGCCGAACTCGTAGCGGCCCGGTTCCGGCTCCACGAGCGCCCAGGCGAATTCCATGACGCGCGCGATCCGGATTCCGAAGGCGGCCATGCGCCGCGCGTCGTCGTCCCACCTCGATTCGTCCCATTGCTCCGGATACCAATCCACCCCGAACTCGAGCGCCATGACCTCTCCATTGGTTGAACCACGGAGCCACGGAGTTTGGGAGGGAAGAGGGAGAAATTCGAGGGAAAGGGATTAAATCAGTCCCTTCTCTCCAAATTCTTCCTCCCTCTTGACTCCGTGCCTCAGTGCCTCCGTGGTCTGACTCTGGCGCGTATTTACGCGCGCGTTTTGGACATGCAGGTTTCCAGGTAGAAGCGCACCGCCCCGTCCTCGGGCACCAGCTCGAGCGCCTTGCGGAAATGGAACATGGCGTCGGCGAAGTCCTTGCCGAAGTACGACAGCATGCCCTGCTCGAAAAAGGTGTTGGCGCGCATCTTGCGGTCGAAGAGGACCGGGTCGAGTCCGT
>JAKLEE010000295.1 GCA_022703215.1 Spirochaetota bacterium
CGCACAGTAAAGCCCGTGTCGGCGGAATACGCGGAAGCCTCGCGCCTCCTCGCCTTCCTCGGCAACATCGCGCCGATCCCGACGCACCTGGTGCCGCGCGACTCCATACTCCGCGAGTTCATTGGCGAAAGCGAGTTCAAATACTAGCCGAAGCTCGGGAAAAAAAGGGCCGCCGGATCGCTCCGGCGGCCTTATCGATTCGTTCTGGAGCGTGCCTATCGGGCGCTCGCGGGAGCGAGCCTACTTCTTGGTATAGAGGTGGCAGGCGCAGGTGTGGCCGGGCGACAGCTCGATCATCTCGGGCATCACCTTGGTGCAGATGTCCATGACGTGCGGGCAGCGCTTCGAGAACTTGCAGCCGGGCGGGGCGTTGATGGGGCTGGGGATCTCGCCCTGCAGCTTCTCGCGCTGGCGCGTGGCCTCGAGGTCCGGATCGGGGATCGGGATCGCGGAAAGCAGCGCCCGCGTGTACGGGTGCATCGGGTTCGCGTAGAGGTCCTTCGAGTCGGCCACCTCCACGAGCGAGCCCAGGTACATGACGCCGACGCGGTCGGAGATGTACTTCACCATCGAGAGGTCGTGCGCGATGAAGAGGTAGGTGAGCCCGAGCTCCTTCTGGATTCGCATGAGCAGGTTGACGATCTGGGCCTGGATCGACACGTCGAGGGCGGAGATCGGCTCGTCGCAGATGAGGAAGCGCGGCTTGCTCGCGAGGGCGCGCGCGATGCCGATGCGCTGCCTCTGGCCGCCCGAGAACTCGTGCGGGAAGCGGCCGGCGTGCTCCTTGTTGAGCCCGACCAGCTCCAAAAGCTCGTGCACCGCGGCCCTGCGGGCGGCGCGGGTGAGCTTCATGTGGATGTCGAGCCCTTCCGCCACGATGTCCTCGACGGACATGCGCGGATTGAGCGAGGCGTACGGGTCCTGGAAGATCATCTGCACGTCGCGGCAGAATTCCCTCGACTCCTCCTTGGAGAGCGTCGAGGTGTCCTTGCCCTTGTAGACGATCTTTCCGCCGGAGGGCTGGTAGAGCCGCACGAGCACGCGGCCCGTGGTGGTCTTGCCGCAGCCGGACTCGCCCACGAGGCCGAAGGTCTCGCCTTCGCGGATCGAGAAGCTCACCCCGTCGATGGCCTTGAGGACCCGGCCCGTGCCCACGTGGAAATTCTTCTTGAGGTCCTGGATCTGGATGAGGTCAGCCACGCTTGGCTCCTTTGACCTTGGCCGCCCCGGTGTCGCCGTGGCGGACGAGCGGCGAGACCACCTTCGGAGCGCCCTCGTGCAGCAGCCAGCAGGCGGCCGAATGGGTTTCGTTGACCTGGTGGAGCGGCGGCATGTCGGTCTTGCACACCTTCATGCACCAGTCGCAGCGGTCGGCGAAGGGGCAGCCGGCGGGCGGGGCGAAGAGGTCGGGCGGCGTGCCTTCGATGGGCGAAAGCTCGTCCTCCTTGGTGCGGTCGAGGCGGGGGATCGAATTCATGAGCCCCCAGGTGTAGGGGTGCTTGGCGTCGTAGTAGATGTCTTTCAGGTTGCCCGCTTCCACGATGATTCCGCCGTACATGACCATCACGCGCTGGGCGATGCTGGCCACGACGCCGAGGTCGTGGGTGATGATGATCACCGCGGTCTCCAGCTTCTGCTGGAGGTTCTTGAGCAGGTCGAGCACCTGGGCCTGGATGGTGACGTCCAGCGCGGTGGTCGGCTCGTCGGCGATGACCAGCTCCGGGTTGCACGCGAGCGCGATTGCGATCATGGCGCGCTGGCGCATGCCGCCCGAGAACTCGTGCGGGTACTGGTGGAGGCGTTCCTTGACGTTCGGGATCTCCACCAGCTTGAGCATCTCCTCCGCGCGGGCCAGGGCCTGCTTCTTGTTCATGCCCTGGTGGCGGATGAGGCCTTCGGAGATCTGCGCGCCGATGGTCATGGTCGGGTTGAGCGAGGTCATCGGGTCCTGGAAGATCATGCCGATCTTCTTGCCGCGGATGGCCTCCCACTGCCGCTCGGTGAAGGAGGAAGCTTCGACGCCCTCGATCTTGATCGAGCCGGACTTGATGCGCCCGGCGGGCTTGGCGAGCAGGCCCATCACCGACTGCGCGGTCACGGACTTGCCGCAGCCCGATTCGCCGACGAGCGCCACCACCTCGCCCTTGTCGAGGCTGAACGACACGCCGCGCACGGCCTGCACCTCGCCGGCGTAGGTGTCGAAGGAAATCTTGAGGTCCTTGAGTTCCAACAGCATATGAACCTACTTCCTCATCTTCGGATCGAGGGCGTCGCGGAGCCCGTCGCCGAAGAGGTTGAACGCCAGCATGGTGAGCATGATGAACACGGCCGGGATGAAGAACATGTAGAGGTGGTTCGGGAACTGGAGCGCCCCCGCCTCCGCCAGGTTGCCCCAGCTGGCTTCCGGTACGCGCACGCCGAGCCCGATGTAGCTCAGGAAGGCCTCGCTGAAGATCACGCCGGGGATGCTCATCATGAGCCGGACGATGATGATGCCGATCGTGTTGGGAATCAGGTGCTTGGTGATGATGCGGAAGGTTCCCGCGCCGAGCACCTTCGAGACCAGCACGAAGTCCGACTCCTTGATCTGGAGCACCTGGCCGCGCACGAGGCGGGCCATGCCCGTCCAGCCGGTCAGCGACATGGCCAGGATCAGGGTGCCGATGCCCGGTTCGAGCATCACGAGCAGCAGGATCAGGATGACCATATCGGGTATCGTGATCAGTATGTCGACGATGCGCATCATCAGGTCGTCCACCCAGCCGCCGAGGTAGCCCGAGAGGCCGCCGTAGATGATGCCGA
>JAKLEE010000296.1 GCA_022703215.1 Spirochaetota bacterium
TGGCTGCGGCGCCGGCCATCGTCAAGTTCGTCGGCGGCTCGCCCGCGGACGCCATCGACGTCACCATGCGCATGTACGAGATCACCCTCGGCGAGAGCGAGCAGTACCGCATCCCCGCGCTCGACTTCCGCGGCACGCCGACCGGCATCGACGCGCGCAAGGTGGTGGAGACGGGCATCCTGCCCGCCATCAACACCGGCATCGCCCACAAGGAGCCCGGCGTCGGCATGGTCGGCGCCGGCCTCGTGAAGCCTCCTGAAAATGTCTTCAAGGACGCGGTCATAGCGTTTGCGGAAAAGTATTGCGAATGAAGACGGACCGGCGCGCCGCGCCGGACGACACCAACGGAGGAACGCCATGAAGATGATCGACCTGACCATTCCCCTCGGCATCGGCACCCCGCCCTGGCCCACCTACGAGCCGCTCGAGGTCAAGTACTTCAAGCGCCTGGCGCCCAACGGCGCCAACGGCCAGGTGGTGACGCACTCCAACCACATCGGCACCCACCTCGACGGCGAGATCCACTTCTACACGCCGGGCAAGGACATCGCGTCCCTTGAAATGGACTTCCTCGTGCACGAGGGCGCCATCGTCGACCTTTCCGACATCGCCGGCGACTACGACGTCTACACCTCGAAGATGGTCGAGGACCGCGTGGAGGTGAAGGAAGGCGACATCCTCATCATCCACACCGGCTTCCACCATTACGGATGGGACCAGCCCACCGCCGACGAGATCCGCTACATGATCAAGCACCCGGGGCCGGACCGCGAGTTCGCCGAATGGGCCAAGCGCAAGAAGCTCCGCTGGATCGGCGTCGACTGCGGCTCCGCCGACCACCCCATGAACACCAAGATCCGCGAGTGGATGCCCCGCCAGGCCAAGGAGTGCGACGCGCACTTCCGGAAGAAGTACGGCAAGTCGCTCGAGGAGTATTTCTCCGACGACAAGTACCAGCTCATGCACATCGAGATGTTCAACGAGCACATCATCCACGCCGAGTGCCTGGGCGGCGACATGGACCTGCTCCTCAACCAGCGGGCGACCATCGGCTGCTTCCCCTGGCGCTTCGTCGACGGCGAGTCGAGCATCGCGCGCATCGTGGCCATGGTCGACGACGATCGCTACGCGAAGCTGATGGAGAAGAAGGCGAAGGCGAAGCTGACCAAATTCGGCGACGTCGCCGGCGCCCTCAACCCCTGGATCCACGAAGAAGCCCGCAAGAAATAAAGAAGGAACCGCGGAGGCACGGAGCGCGGGAGGAAGGAGGGAGAATCGGGGAGAAGAGCAATGGAACGATTTCCCGATTCAAGAACCGTCTTTCTCCTTCTTCGCTCCGTGACTCCGTGCCTCCGTGGTTGACTTATCCCGATGGAGGTCGATATGGCCAAGCCGCTCGAGGGGATACGCGTCCTCGACCTGACCCGCGTGCTCGCGGGACCTTTCTGCACCATGATGCTGTCCGACCTCGGCGCCGAGATCGTCAAGGTCGAAGCCCCCGTGGTCGGCGACGACTCGCGGCATTTCGGGCCGTTCCGCGACGGGAAAAGCCTCTACTTCCTCAACGTGAACCGCGGCAAGGAGTCGATCTGCGTCGACCTCAAGAACGCGGCCGGCAAGAAGCTCCTTGTCGACCTGGCCAGGGAATGCGACGTCGTCGTCGAGAATTTCCGGCCCGGCACCATGGAGAAGCTCGGCCTCGGCTGGGATGTGCTCAAGGCCGCTAACCCGCGCCTCGTCTACGCGGCCGTGTCCGGTTTCGGACATACGGGTCCCGACGCGCTCAAGCCCGCCTACGACATCCTCGTCCAGGCGCGGGGCGGCGTCATGAGCATCACCGGCTGGCCGGACTCGCCGCCGACGCGCGTGGGCCTCTCCATGGGGGACATCACGGCGGCCGTCTTCGCCGCGGTCGGCGTCGTCGCGGCGCTTTACCAGCGGAAGGAGACGGGACTCGGCCAGAAGGTCGACGTGTCCATGCTCGACTGCCAGCTGGCCATACTCGAGAACGCCCTGGTGCGCTTCCAGGTGGACGGCAAGGCGCCCGAGCCCCTCGGCACGCGGCATCCGACCATCGCCCCCTTCCAGGCTTTCAAGGCGTCGGACGCCTGGTTCGCCGTCGCGGTGGGCAACGACGCGCTCTGGAAGGCCTTCTGTCCCGCCGTCGGGCGCGCCGACCTGTTCGCGGACGAACGCTTCCGGAGCAACGCGGGCCGCGTGCGCAACCTCCACTTCCTCGCGCCCGAGCTCGAGGCGGTTTTCGTGACGAAGACCGCCGACGAGTGGGTCGCAATCCTCGAGGCGGCGGGCGTGCCGGCCGCGCCCGTCGCGTCCGTCGACAAGGTGATGAAGGACCGCCAGCTCGCCGCGCGGAACATGCTCGTGGAGGCGCCCGACGGGTCGGGCGGCACCGTCCTGATTCCGGGAAATCCGATCAAGATGGAAAGCGTCCCGGAAACGCCGACCCGGCCCGGCGCGCCGGAACTCGGGGAGCACACCGAGGCGGTGCTCGCCCGCGTGCTCAAGCTCGGCGGCGAGGCGATCGCGAGGCTCAAGGCGGAAGGGGCCCTGCCGTCATGAACCGTTACGGACCGGAGGGAATCGGGGGAGCCGCCGCGCGCGCGCGACGTGGCGAGATGCCGCTCGTCGAGCGCGTCGAGCTCGCGCTCGCTCGGATCGAGGCCTTCGAGCCGGAAGTCCTGTCGCTGCTCCCGGAACCCGGAAAGGCGGAGCGCCTGCGCGCCGAGGCCGCCGCGCTCGAACGCCGCTGGCCCGACCCGG
>JAKLEE010000297.1 GCA_022703215.1 Spirochaetota bacterium
ACGAAGAGGTTGAAAAGGTCGCGGGTCAGGACGAGGCCCGAGAGGCCCATGACCAGCATGAGGAAGGTCATCATGCCGGAGACGGGCGCGGCGAAGAGGGCCTTGCGCATCGAGAAGGCCGCGAGCAGGGCGACCGCGGCGATGGCGGCCAGGGCGGCGGACTCCTCGAGGCCGAGCCTGAGGGCGATGACGAGCGGCGGCTCGAAGCCGCCCGTGTAGATTTCGAGCGTGCCCGGCGCCGCGGCGAAGGACGCGAGGTAGTAAGCGGCGAGTCCCGCGAAACCGGCGAGCAGCGCCCAGAAGAGCGTCGCCGAGACGCGGCGCCCGAGCTTGTCGGCGAGGGGCAGGAGGAAGCCCGTCGCGAGGAAGGCGGCGAAGATCGCGAGCGGCGTCACCATTTCTGCTCTCCGTAGGAATCGATGGCCATGCCGCCGCCCGAGCGCCGCATGCGGACCGCGAAGGACAGCATGAGGGCGGTGACGGCGAGGCCGATGACGATGGCGGTCAGCACGAGCGCCTGGGGTATCGGGTCGACCATGGTCCGGGCCGCGTTGGCGGCGTCGGCGGCCGAGTCGAGGATGGGCGCGGTGCGGCCGGGCAGGTAGCCGACCGCGACGATGATCATGTTGACGCCGGTATCCGCGATGGCGAAGCCGACGATCATCTTGATCACGTTCGGCCGCGACAGGGCGCCGTAGAATCCGACCAGGAGCAGCGCGACCCCGATCAGGGTGACGATGTTGACGTCGCTCATTCGGCGTCCTCCTTCATGGCGTCGAGGATGCCGGTCAGCTCGGCGCCGACCTTGAGCCCGACGAGCGAATAGATGATCGGGATGGCGCCCGCGCTCGCGAGGCGGCCGAGCTCGCCGAGCGGCAGGAAGCGCGGGTCGAGGAAGCCCGCCTGCACGCCCGTGAACCAGAGCCCGACCGCGCCGAGCGCGACGTAGGCGAAGCCGGAGAGGCCCTCGACGAGGTGCATGACGCCGTGGGCGAGTCCGGCTTCAGGATCCGCGAGCAGGCCGATCAGCACCGCCGTGGCGATGATGACGCCGCCCTGGAAGCCGCCGCCGGGGGTCAGGTGGCCGTGCAGGAAGATGTAGACGCCGAACAGCACGAGGAGCGGCGAAAGGAGGCGCGACGCCGTCTTGAGGATTTCCGACGCGTCGGTGGCGCCGCGCTCCGCGGCCTTCTTCCTGCCGTGGCCGGACTTGCGGCGCGCGAGGAGGCCGCCGACGCCGGCGGTGGCCGTGAAGAGCACCGTGACCTCGCCGAGCGTGTCGAAGCCGCGGTAGCTCACCACGATGGAAGTGACCACGTTGGCCGTGCCGAGCTCGGCCGGTCCGCGCTCGAGGTAGGCCGTCGCGAGCTCGCCGGGCTCCGCGAGCCCCACGTCGCGGACGAAGGGCCAGAGCGCGAACGCGAGCAGCGCGATCGCGGCGAGGAGCATGACTTTCTTCATCATGACGCGCCTCCGTCTTCGTGGGCGTCCTGTTCCACCTTCATGCGCGAGAGCGAGTAGAGGAACACCATGGTTGTCAGGGCCGAGCCGATGGCCGCCTCGGTCATGGCCACGTCGGGGGCGCCGAGCGCCAGGAACACGAGGCTGGCGAGGAGGCTCACCGCGCCCGAGAGCAGCACCGAGCTGAGCAGGCGCTTCGAGAGCACCGACCAGAGCGCAGCGAGGATCATGAGGAGGCCGAGGAAGCCGATGACCAGGTCGAGGGTGGTCCTGCCGTCAAGCATGGCTAGCCTCCCCGTTCCCGGCGGCCGGAGCCGTTCCGGCGGCCGCCGCCGCGGCTTCCGCGGCCTCCGCGTCGGCCAGGGCGTCGACCGCAAGCACAGTCTTCCCGACCTTGTCGAGGCGCTCGCGCGCGTTGTGCGCGGCGCGCGCGAGGGCGTGCGAGCTGACCGGGTTCGTGAGCACCACGAAGCCGACGAGGAGCAGCATCTTGCCGAGCCACTCCGGCCGCATGACGCCCACGCCGACCAGGAAGAGGATGGAGCCGAGCGTCGTGGCCTTGGTGCCGGTCTGCATGCGGTTGTAGTAGTCGGGCATGCGCAGCATGCCGATCGAGGCCAGCATGAGGAAGACCGAGCCGCCCAGGGCCAGGAAGGCGCCGATGGTCTCGTTCATTTGAGGCCCCCTTCCAGATAGCGCGCGATGGCCACGACGCCCGCGAAGCTCGCGAGGCCGTAGACCATGGCCACGTCGATGTAGATACCCCGGCCCGTGAAGTACGCGTAGGCCGCGATGAGCGAGAGCGCCATGATGGTCATGCCGTCGAGCGCCACGGTCCGGTCGACCGCGGTCGGCCCGAGGACCATCCGGAGGCCCGCCAGGACCAGCGCCGCGAGGGCGATGCCCGAGGCGACGAGGAGCACGGTATCAGCCACAGAACACCTCCAGGCGCTTCTCGAACCCGCCGACGATGGCCTTCGTGGCCGCCTCGACGTCGCGCTCCGAGACGTTGATCCAGTGGATGAAGAAGGTGTCGCCCTTCGTCTCCACCGTGATGGTGCCGGGGGTCAGGGTGATCGAGTTGGCGAGGAGGAGCCGCCCGAGCGGGGTCGCGAGGCGCGTGCGGATGGCGACGATGCCCGGGTTGATCGGCATGCGCGGATGGACGACGCGCCAGGCGACGTCGAGGTTCGACATGACGAGCGCCTTCATGAAGACCGCGAAGTAAACGATCATGCCGACGAGCGCCTTCGGCGAGAGCTTCAAGTCGCCCAGAACGGTCCGGGGGAAGAGCGGGAG
>JAKLEE010000298.1 GCA_022703215.1 Spirochaetota bacterium
ACAAGTGTCTCGTTGCGAAGGCCGCCACTGGGAAGCCAGCGTTGGCAACGCTTTTGCACTGCGGGCCCGATCGACCACCAACATGGCAGGCCCGTTGGGTGTACGAACCGGTTTTGGAAAGGTGGGGGTTCAGGCTGTAAGCCAATCATCGCCGGGCATGATCCGCTTCATGAACTCGTCGAACAGCGGCACCGTGAAGGCCGTGTCGCCGTGGTTTGGGCTCCAGATCATGCCTGCATGCGGGACGAATTGCGCCAGTCGCGCGGCAGAGGCATCGGAGCGCAGCAACGCATCGTGGGCGCCGCCAAAGTACTGCACGGGCATGTGGAGCTGTGCCAGCTGGGCCTCGGTCAGCACCGGTACAGGCTCGGTGGTTGGGCGAAAGTGTCGGCCCACCAAGCGCCCAAATTCTAGGACCGCCTCCGGCATTTGCAGATCGCCGTAGACCATGCGGTTGATGCGCTGCAATCCCCAGTCACCCAAGAACAGCAGCGGCACCGCCTGGCGTTGAGCGGCCAGGAACTACCGCCGCGAGCGTCCGTGGATCGTAAACGACGCAAATGGTGCGTTAGCGGTGGTGATCTTGAGACGGGTCGCCTGAGGCCCAGGCCGGGGCGCATTCCTATCTGGCTATTTCCTTGATGTGACTAAGAAATCCGACAACCACGGCGGACCCGCGACGCGCGAAAAATCACCGATCGAAAATGGAAAATGGGCAACCTTCCATGGGCGGAGTCGATAACGACAGAAAGCTTGCCGCCCGTCCCAGTCCGCCTCGCGGCGTGCCAACTCACACGGACAAACCGCGTCGCACCACCGTTCGCACAGAGTGGCTTGCGGGACACGCGGCTCGGACGCACAACCCAGCGAAGTGAGGATCCAGTACGCCCACCACAAGAGCTTCGTTCCGTTGCCTCGCCCTCGCTTCGCTACGGTGAGCGCGCAACCGCAACTGGGCCATCGCGAGCATCCCCGCCGCCCCCAATCGGATCTGAGCCGCGCTCTCATGATTGTCCCCGGCGCTCAAGCGAGCGGGCCAGGATCTCCTTCCGGCGCGATGCGGCCAACGCCCGCGGCGTGACCGCAACCACCTGCACTCGAAGGAGGAGGACGCACGCCGCGCCGTGCGAATCAGCGGATGAGCTTCTCGAGCGCCGCGACCAGCGCTGGGCACGACTTCGCAATCGCCTTGTTGCCGGCGCCGTCCGCGTATTGCTGCACGCGCTTGGCCGAGTCGATGAGCTCGCGCGCCGTCCGTGCGAACACGGCGGCGGCGGCCGGATCCGTCGGTGCCGTGAGACCGTCGACGAGGTCGACCAGCTTGGGCACGGAGTTCTTCAGCTTCTTCTGGAAGTCTGGCTCGTCGTACGGGACACTCTGCGCCCGGGTCAGCTCGGTCTCGAGGCCAAACAACGAACCCCGGATGCGGCCCAGCTCACGCGCGCCGGCGAAGGTCGCGGCCTCTGCCCCGACGCTCGTGGCGACCAGCCCTTCCTCGCGGCCAAACCGCTCGACGGCCTCGCGGAGCTTCTGGGCGTCGGCCGCCGGGAGCTGCGCCGGGGAGGGGTCGGGTCGGTCGGTGTCGTGGAAGTGGGCCGTCGCCACCTGGCTGGCCGCATGCAGGTAGTCCCACCCCTTCTCGGTACGGTGATCGAGCTCCTGGAAGGCGAAGGTCAGGTTGGTGGCGCCGCACCGCAGCTCTTGACCGGTGCTCGGCCGCTCCATCGCGGCAATGATGTTGCCGATATACGCGACGATCTCCTCGCTGGTGATGTGCGCGAGCTGCTCGAAGAACAGCGAGTGCTTGAGCACGAGCTGGGGATCGTGCACCACATCGAGGACCGTCGGCCCTGGGTGCGCCGCCGCGGCGGGGGGCGTCGTGCGCGCCGGGGCCGCGGCCGAGGCCGCCATCCAGACGGGACTGGACGACGGCAGCGGCTGATGGGCCGTGCCGTCCTGGCGGGTGCCACCGTAGGCGAGGCCGGTTGTCTTCTCGGCCTGCGCCGGCGCGGGTTGCTGGCTGTGGTGCCGGAGGAGGTCCATCGTCAGGTTGTCGTACTTGACGTCACCGGTCCACAGATAGGCCTGGAAGTAGGCCGACGAGGCAGCGCCCGGGTGCCCGGTGTCGATGTGGACCTGCGCGATCCTCTCCAGCTCGCGGACCCAACCGGCAGGTGGCGTCAGCTCCGGGTGACGGTTGACGTTGCCCTCCTGCTTGGCCCGGGCAAACGCTTCCTGGGCGAGCTGGCGCAACGCCGTCACCGTCGCGGCGCTGTTCGCAGGAAGATCGCGCGCGCCTGGGGCGCGGCTCCAGGCCTCGAGCAGATCCGAGACCGTCCGCGCGGCGCGCCCGGCGTGGTCGAAGCGGCCTTGGGCGTACGCCAACTGCGCCGCCCCAAATTCCATCTGCAATCCGCACTTCTGCAGCATCGGCTCGGCGGCGAGCCACTCCTTGGGCAACTGAGCGCGCGGATCCTGGGCCTCTTTCGCCCAAGGGTTCCAGGTCGTGGCGATGCCCACTGACGAGGTCTTCAGGTCGGCCATGGTGTATCCCTCCAGAATGCCCAAGAAACCGGAATTATGTCATCTTGGCGAACGTCTTCGATGGTACCAACCGAGTCGCCACCTGTCAACGAAGCCCCGCGGCGCTGTAAGCAGCACGGTAGATGTCCGCAGTAGTAGCACTCGTAGATGTCCGCCAATTTCAGGGCCAAGTTGTCGAGGATGTGGGAGCGACAACCAACGGCCCGGGA
>JAKLEE010000299.1 GCA_022703215.1 Spirochaetota bacterium
TTACTTTGCAGAACTCGTCGGCTTCGGCGTCGAGTGTTGCAGTCGGTGGTAATTTGCCGGAATTGGTCGGGGAGAATTTGCCGGTTTCCTGTCCATAGCCCTACGTCGTAGGGGAAGAAGTATGGGGCTCAGCCCCCGTAAGATGGTGTCACCACAACGACCATCTACGGAGAGAGCCCCATGGACAGGGAGAATCGTATGCTGGATGCGCGACTGTTACAAGCGCAGGGATACACGCAGGTCGAGATCGCCGAAATGCTCGGCATCTGCGAGCGGACGGTAAGGAACTACCTCAAACAGATGCCGCAGGCGCGGAAAAGCCCGAAACGGCCAAGCAAGCTGGATCCATACAAGGCCATCATCGTCGAGCAGCTTGAAGAGAATCCGTCATACAACGGCGAACTCATCTTCGAGCGCCTCGCGCGCATGGGTTATGCGGGACAGAAGACCGTCATGAAGGCCTTTATCGCAAAGACCCGCCACCGCATCGCGGCCACGGCGGTCCAGCGCTTCGAGACGGAGACAGGGCGCCAGGCGCAAGTGGACTGGAAGGAGTTCGGGAAACAGGCCGTCGACGGCCGCGAGACGAGGCTCTACGCCTTCGTCATGGTGCTCGGCTACTCCAGGAAGCCCTTCGTCCGGTTCACGACGGACATGCGCCAGTCGACGCTCCTTGCCTGCCACGAGCTCGCCTTCGCCCATTTCGGCGGCGTGCCGGAAGAGGTCCTGTACGACAACATGCGGACCACCTTCCAACCCGACCAGGAAGGCCAATGGCGACCCGCGAAACGGCTTGCCGCGCTGGCGGTCCATTACGGATTCGTCCCCAAGCGCTGCCGCGTCCGCAGGCCCGAGACGAAGGGGAAGGTCGAGAGGACGATCGGCTACCTCGACAACAATTTCTGGCCGCGGATGGCAGGCGAAGCCTTGAGCCTGGCCCTGCTCAATGAGCGCGTCGGGGAATGGCTCGAGGCGATCGGCGCGAAGAAGATCGCCGACCTGGGAGAAAGCCGCGCCGAGCGCTTCGCGAGGGAGGCGCCGCTCCTTAAGACGCTCCCCGCGGGCGGTTTCGACGCCCGAGAGGTCGTGCCCGTCGTCGTCTCAAGGGAAGCGACGATCCGCTTCGAGTCGAACCGCTATTCCGTGCCGCCGGAGCTCATCGCCACGACAGCGCTGCTCTATGTGCACCCCCTGACGCGCCAGGCGGAGCTTTTCGCCGACGGCCGGAGCGTCAGGTCATTCCCGCTGGCCGCGCCGGGGACCCGGACGCTGCTCGTCTTCGAGGAAGACCGCAAGGAGCTTGCCTTCCGCTGGGCGATGGACCGCTCGCGTATGGCGATTCGCCGGGCGCCGAGCCGCCGCCGCGCTCCAGCCGTCGCGGACGTCGAGGTGCGGCCGCCGTCGCTCTATGACGCATATGCGGGGCTCGCGGAGGTCGGCGCATGAGCGGCGACGCATCTCCGGGAGCCCTGCTCGCGACCCGATTAGAGGAGCTTGGGCTGGGCTTCATGGCCGCTTCCGTCGAGTCGTTCCTGTCCGACCAGTCGCACAAGGAGGCGACGCTCGCCGAGTCCCTTAAGGATCTCCTGGACATCGAGTACTTCGCCCGCAAAGAACGTACGGCGAGGACGAGGCTCAAGCTCTCAGGCATGCCGCAGTCCAAGCGGCTGGAGGAGTTCGACCTCTCGTGGCTCAAAGGTGGTCTGACGCGGGAGCGCTTCGAGGAGCTCAAGAGCCTCGCGTTCATCGAGCGCAAGGAAAATGTCCTGCTCCTGGGCCCGTCAGGAGTGGGGAAGACGCATCTCCTGCTCGCTCTTGGGCAGAAAGCCTGCCTTTCGGGCTATACGGCGTACTACATGACCTGCCGAGACGCCATCGAGTCGCTGCTTCGCGCGCGCGAGCAGAACCGGCTCAAGCGGCGGCTCGCCTGGCTCAGGAAACCGCATGTCCTCCTTCTGGACGAGGTCGGCTACGAGCCGCTTACGCCGGAGCAGGCTCATGTGTTCTTCCAGCTCATCAACGCGCGGTACGAGTCAGGATCTATCGTCATGACGTCGAACAAGACCTTCGCGAAGTGGGCGGAACTCATGTCCGACGAGGCTGTCGCCACGGCGATGCTCGATAGGCTGCTTCACCACGCCCACGTCGTGAGCCTGAAGGCGGACTCGTACAGGATGAAGGAACGGATGCGGATCGGAGCTGTAAATTCAGGCGGCTATGCCTTCGAGTGAATGGCGGAAACCGGCAAATCCAAACCGACTAAAACCGGCAAAATGAAACCGACCTTGACATGCCGAGATCGGCATTGCCGCATCGGTCGGTTCCACCGGCGACGCCTATGACAACGCCATGGCGGAAACCATCAACGGCTTGTACAAGGCAGAGGTGATCTGGAGGCAGGGGCCATGGAAGAGCCGGGAAGAGGTCGAGCTCGCAACGCTGTCCTGGGTCCATTGGTTTAATACCAGGCGGTTGCTCGCTCCGATCGGGAATATCCCCCCTACGGAGTTTGAGAAAGCGTATTATGCTGGTCTGGAATCCCTGTCCGTAGCGGCAGGACACACATAATCTAGGCTCCGGCAAACCCGGGGCGGTTCATCTTTCCTGTTGTATCAATTTCTTTTTCAATTCCAAAGTCCAAACCTTTTTTCCATATATCCTGATAAATAAGAGGCGTCTCAGATTTTTCAAGAACTTTTTTTGCAAACTGTAAGAATTGATTCATTTATTCCTCCTCGCGCGAAGCTGT
>JAKLEE010000003.1 GCA_022703215.1 Spirochaetota bacterium
TCGTATTCGCGGGCATGCCCCAATTCCAGGGACTCAACTTCGCCGTGCCGTCGCGCTGGATCGTCGCGCTCCTGCCCGGCCTCTACGACGGCGGCGAGACCGTGCACGCATGGACGGGCCTCGCGTTCCACGAGGATCCGGCCCCTCCCGAACTGCTTTACGCGTTTCCCGGAGCGCCGCGGGCGCCCAACCGCGGCGACCGACTCGCGTCGGTGGACGGCGTCGCGGTGAGCGCCCTGGTCGAGGCCCAGGCCCTCCTGCTCGACCGCGTCCCCGGCACCCTCGTCAACCTCGGTTTCGAATCGGTAAGCGGGGCGTACGTCGTGCCCGTGGCCTTGCGGCCCCGTCCCGAACGGCCGGTGGACGAGGCGCTGCGACGCGACGTCCGGGAGAACCTGTATCCCGTGCTCTTCGGCATGCGCCTCGAGGCGCGGCCGGGCGGCTTGCTCGGCAAGGGCGGTTTCAGCGTGGAAAAGGTGTGGTTCGGAGGCGCCGCCGACGAGAGCGGCCTGTCCGAATCGGATCCGCTGCTGGTGCAGGATTTCGAGCTGCTCGAGGAAGAGCGCGTGGCCATCTTGAGGCTCTACGTGAAGCGCCGCAAGGCCGGTTTCCTCGACGCGCTCATCGCGATTCCGGGCCTGCTCGACGTCTCCTCCTTCCTCTAGTCCCGAGGCCGGCGTCACGCCGCCCCGCCCTTGCGTCCGGTCCGGTATCGTCTATAATCGATACGGTCGGGGAGGGCCGCGCCCTCGATCCCACGGGCGGCCCCGCAGGGTTTCGCTGGAAGGACGGGAATTGGTGAAGAACAAGCCGACGCAGAAACTGGTCGCTCCCGGGGGAGTCCTCGGCATCGAGACTGCTTCGCCCTTGAGGCAGGAGCTCCTTGCCGCCTTGGCCGGGTCCGATGAAGTGCTCTTCGATTTCTCCGGCGCCGAGGACATCGATCTGGCCGTGTTGCAGGTGCTCTACGCGGCCCGGCGCAGCGCCGAGCTCGGAAAGGTTCGCTTCTCGTTGATGGGTAAGGTTTCGGAGAAGATCTCCAAACGCCTGCAGGTCGCCGGTTTTACCCATTCCCCCTGCCGCACCGGGGAGGAGCTCGAGACCTCGCTGGTCGATTACGGGAGCGCGACGAAATGATCGACGGCTTCAAGGAAACCTTCCGCGAGGAAGCAGAGGAGCTCCTGTCGGGGCTCGAGGGCATCCTGCTCGAACTCGAAACCAAGCCCGGCGATCCGGAACTGCTGAATGCGGCGTTCCGCGCTGTGCACACGATCAAGGGTTCCGCGGGCATGTTCGGGTTCGAGGCGATCGGGCGCTTCGCGCACGATCTCGAGAACATCATGGACAGGATCCGCTCGGGCTCGCTTTCCATGACGAAGGACTTCGCGGACCTGGCCCTGTCTTGCCGCGACCACATCAGGACCCTGCTCGCGGCCGACGAGGATCCGGGACCCGCGATACAGGAGCGCACCGGGCAGTTGGTGGAGGCCCTGCGCGCATATGCCGCCAAGGGCTCGCGCGCGGACGGAGGAGAGTCCGAAGCGCCGTCGGAAGGGCGCGCCGACGCCTTGACGGATAATCCGGATGCAGGTGGAGAGGAAACCGTCTGGCGGCTTTCGTTCAAGCCGGGCCAGGGAGTGTTCCGCTCGGGAACCAAGGTGCTCCGCCTGCTCGAGGAACTGTCCGAGCTCGGCGACTGCGCGTGCTTCCCCCATACCGAGAACATCCCCGAGCTCGAGAAGCTCGATCCCGAGGCCTGCCTGACCTCCTGGGACGCGATCATCGCCAGCGGCAAGGGGCCTGACGCGATCAAGGACGTCTTCATCTTCATCGAGTCCGAATCCGAGATCGCCCTCGAGAAGATCGAGGAGGCAGCGATACTCCAGGAACGCGAGGAGCCCAAAAAGCTCGGCGAGATCCTCCTCGATCGGGGCATCGTGACGAGGGCGGCGATCGACGAGGCCCTGCGGTCCCAGCGCCGCCTCGGCGAGGTGCTCATAGAAAAAAAACTTGTATCGAAGGAACAGGTCGAATCCGCCTTGGTCGAGCAGGAGCACCTGAAGCGCGTTCAGGAGCGCCAGGTGGATACGGGAGCCGCGAGCATAAGGGTCGCCAGCGAGAAGCTGGACCAGCTCGTGGACCTGGTCGGCGAGCTCGTGACCCTCCAGGCCCGGCTTTCCCAGACGGCCCTCGGCATCCAGGATCCCGGCCTGACCGGCATCTCGGAGATGTTCGACCGCCTGATCTCGCAGCTGCGCGACAACACCATGAGCATCCGCATGCTGCCGATCGGTTCGACCTTCAACAAGTTCAGGCGCGTGGTGCGCGACCTCTCCCTCGAGCTCGGGAAGGATGCCGAGCTCGCGACCGAAGGCGCCGAGACGGAACTCGACAAGACCGTCATCGAGAAGCTCGGCGACCCGCTCGTGCACATAATCCGCAACTCGCTCGACCATGGCATCGAGCGGCCGGCGGACCGGCTCGCCGCGGGAAAACCTCGCTCGGGCACAATACGGCTCTCCGCCATGCATTCGGGCGCCTACGTGCTGATCCAGGTTGCCGACGACGGCGCGGGCCTGGACCGCGCGGCCATCAAGGCGAAGGCGCTCGAACGGGGCATCATAAGTCCCGGCGCGGACCTCCCCGATCAGGAGATAGACCAGCTGATCTTCGCCCCGGGCTTCTCGACGGCGAAGACCGTCACCAAGGTTTCGGGCCGCGGCGTCGGCATGGACGTGGTCAAGCGGGAGATCGATTCGCTCGGCGGCACGGTCCTCCTCAAGAGCGAGCGGGGCCACGGCACCACCATGACCCTCAAGATCCCGCTCACCCTCGCGATCATCGAAGGCCTGCTCGTGAAGGTCGCCGACGAATTCTACGTGGTCCCCCTTTCGAGCGTGGATGGCTGCATCGAGATCAGGTCCGACGAGGTGGTGGAGCGCGACGGCAAGCGGATCATCACCTATCGCGGCGAACTCCTGCCCTTCGTCCCGCTCCGGACCTGGTTCGATTCTCCCGGCGAAGCGCCGGCCATCTCGCAGATCGTCATCGTCAACGCCCTCGATTCGCGCATCGGTTTCGTGGTCGATCAGGTGATCGGCGACTACCAGACCGTGGTCAAGCCGCTCGGACGGCTCTACCGGAACGTGCGCGGACTGTCGGGCGCCACGATACTCGGCGACGGCACCGTCGCGCTCATCCTCGACGTGAACCGCCTCTCGCAGGCGGTCAAGCGCGACTCGACCGGCAGGGCGGGGCGCGACGAGGCGTTGCTCGATGCCTGAGCGCCTGGAGACCGTCGGCTACGGCGCCCTGAGCGACCGTGATTTCAGGCGCCTCTCGGAATACATCGAGCGGGAGCTCGGCATCCGCATGCCTGACACCAAGCGCGTCATGCTCGAAAGCCGGCTCCAGAAGCGCGTGCGCCTGCTCGGGCTGGACGGTTTCCCGGCTTACGTCGACTATGTGTTCTCCGACGAAGGCAGCCGGCATGAAATCCTCAATATGATCGACGCGGTCACGACCAACAAGACCGACTTTTTCAGGGAAGCCGACCACTTCGACTTTATCGAGCGTACCCTCGTGCCCGAGGCCATGGTCGCAGGCGGTGGAAGGCCACTGCGTTTCTGGAGCGCCGGCTGCTCCACCGGCGAGGAACCCTATACCCTCGCCATGGTGCTCGAGGAAAGCCGCGCGGACCACCGGGGGCTGGAATACTCCATCGTGGCCAGCGACATCTCCACGGCCGTGCTCCAGAAGGCAATTACCGCCGTGTACGACGAGGAGCGCGTGTCCGACGTTCCCGTCTCGTTCCGGAAGAAATACCTGCTGCGCAGCAAGGACCGGGCTCCCGCCCGGGTGCGGATCCGACCCGAGCTGCGCGCCCGCGTCGAGTTCGTACGCGTCAATCTCATGGACGACCGCTACCCGGTGGAAGGGAGCTTCGACGCCGTTTTCTGCCGGAACGTCATAATTTATTTCGAGCGGCCGACCCAGGAGCGCATCCTCAGGCGGCTCGTGGACCACGTCCGGCCCGACGGCTACCTCGTGCTCGGACATTCGGAGACCCTGACCGGCATGGACATGCCACTCAAGTCGGTGGCTCCGACCATCTACCGGAAAACCTGAGAGACGGGACGGGGAGGATAGGGAACGTGGCCGAGCGGATCCGTGTCATGGTGGTTGACGACAGCGCAGTCGTCAGGCAGACCCTCAAGGAACTACTCAACCAGGATCCCGGCATCGAAGTGGTGTCGGTCGCGCCGGATCCGCTTTTCGCCCTGGCCAAGATCGAAGCCGACAGGCCGGACGTCATCATCAGTGACGTCGAGATGCCGCGCATGGACGGCCTCACCTTCCTCAGGCAGGTCATGGAGAAGTGGCGCATCCCGGTGGTCATCTGCTCCTCCAAGACCGAGGCGGGCAGCGACAACGCTATCAGGGCCATGGAGTACGGCGCCGTCGAGATAATCCAGAAACCCAAGCTCGGCACCAAGCAGTTCCTGGAGGAATCCCGGGTGGAATTCGGGGACGTGGTCCGGGCGGCCGCCATGGCCAGGGGGCGCGTCGTCGCGAGGCCGCTGCCGGCTCCGCCGCCCAACCCGAGTCCGAAGCTCACCGCGGACGTGATCCTGCCCAAGCCCGGAAACGGCGAGGGAATCATCGAGACCACAGAACGCGTCGTGGTGGTCGGCGCCTCGACCGGCGGCACCGAGGCGCTCAAGGATTTCCTCGAGGTGTTCCCGGAGGACGGGCCAGGCATCGTCATCGTCCAGCACATGCCCGAGCATTTCACGGCGGCCTTCGCCAAGCGCCTCGACGGGCTGTGCCGCCTGGGCGTCAAGGAAGCCGCCGACGGCGACTCGGTCATTCGTGGCCGGGCCTTGATCGCGCCCGGAAACCGTCATACCCTGCTCAAGCGCTCCGGCGCGCGGTATTACGTCGAGGTGAAGGAAGGCCCCCTCGTCTGCCGCCACCGCCCGAGCGTCGACGTGTTGTTCCGCTCGGCCGCCCGGTACGCTGGCCGGAACGCCATCGGGGTCATCATGACGGGCATGGGCGACGACGGGGCCCGCGGCATGAAGGAGCTGCACGACGCGGGGGCCTGGTGCCTGGCCCAGGACGAGCAGAGCTGCGTGGTTTTCGGCATGCCCAACGAGGCCATAAAGCTCGGCGGCGTGGACCTCGTCCTGCCGCTCGGGAGCCTCGCGGGAGAGGTGCAGAAGCGCGCGCGATAGGATTCGACGGAGGCCGGAGCCGGCGACGCCGATCCGGCCGCCCTGCGATATGACAAGGAGGAACGACGCATGGCCAAGAGGATTCTCATCATCGACGATTCGGCGGCCATCCGCCAAAGCATCACCTACATCCTCAACCAGGAAGGGTACGAAACCATC
This sequence comes from Spirochaetota bacterium, assembly GCA_022703215.1. Taxonomy (GTDB): domain Bacteria; phylum Spirochaetota; class Spirochaetia; order Treponematales; family UBA12059; genus JAFGNN01. Next base: position 5,397 of record JAKLEE010000003.1, read on the forward strand.
GAGGCGAAGGACGGGCAGGAAGCCCTCGACATGCTGCCGACGCTCGACGCGATCGACCTCATCATCACCGACGTCAACATGCCCAATCTCGACGGCATCTCCTTCATCCGGAAGGCCCGCGAGCTGGTGAAGTACCGCTTCACGCCCATCCTCGTGTTGACCACCGAAAGCCAGGGCACCAAGATGAACGAGGGCAAGGAAGCGGGAGCGACCGGCTGGATAGTCAAGCCGTTCAGCGCCGACAAGCTGCTCGGAATCGTCCGGAAAGTGGCGGAGTGAGCGGGGGAACGATGGCGGAATACGCCGGACGGGCAGGACAGTACCTTTCTTTCAATCTCGGGGACGGCCAGTACGCCATTCCCGTGGCCAGGGTCGAGGTGGTGCTCGAAAAACAGCCCATCACCCGGGTGCCCCGGGCCCGGCCCTGGCTGCGCGGCGTGACGAACCACCGCGGCTCGGTCATTCCCGTGGTCGACCTCAAGCTTCGCTTCGGGATGGGCGAGACCCCGATCGCCGAAGGCATCTCGATCATCGTGCTCCAGCTTGATTTCGACGGGGACATCGTGACCGTCGGCATGCTCGCCGACGGTGTCCGCGAGGTCATCGATATCGAGACCGCCGAGCTCGAATCCGCTCCCGACGTGGGAGGAAAGCTCGACCGCAAGGCCATCGCCGCCATCGGCAAGAAGGACGGGGCGTTCATCGTCATCCTGGACGTGGACGAGGCGTTCGCCACCGACGGGGCGGCGTTCGCACCGGACGAGGCCGAATGAGGGAAGGCCGGGCCGTCCGCGTCCTCGTCGTGGAGGACGAGAGCGTCGTCGCGCTTGACGCGCGGCTCAGGCTCGAAGGGCTCGGTTACGCCGTCGTCGGAATCGCGGACAATGCCGCCGACGCGCTGGGTCTCGCGGCGCGCGAAAATCCGGACCTGGTCCTGATGGACATCCGCATTAAGGGCGAGACCGACGGAATCGCGGCCGCCGAGGCGCTCCGCGACATGAGCGACGTGCCGGTCGTGTTCGCCACCGCCTACGCCGACGACGATACCCTGTCGCGCGCGAAGACCTCGAGTCCCTACGGTTACATCGTCAAGCCCTTCCAGGAGCGGGAGCTCAAGATTGTCATCGAGCTGGCGCTGGCGAAGCACGAGTACGAGAGGGGTATGCGCGAGGCCCGGGACCTCGCGGAAGCGGCCTCGCGCGCGAAAAGCGGCTTCCTGGCCACGATGAGCCATGAGCTCATGACCCCCCTCAACTCGATCATCGGGTTCACCGAGCTCGCGATGGACGGTGCCGACGAGGAAGGTCGCGGCAACCTCGCGATAGCCTTGGAAAGCGCCCGTTCACTCAAGTCGCTCATCGACTCTGTGCTCGAGTACGCGAGGCTCGAGTCCGGCGATGACCGGGTGCTGGCGACGGACATCGACCCCGTCGCTGATCTGGAGTCGCTGCTCGGCCAGTACGCGGCGCGGGCGAGGGTTAAGGGCCTTGAAATTTCCCTCGCCGAGGACCCCGGCCTGCCTTCAAAAGTCCGCCTTGACGGCCGGAAGTTGCTGCACGCCGCCTCTTGCCTGCTGGACAACGCGGTGAAGTTCACCGGCCGCGGTTTCGTCCGCCTGGCGCTCTCGCGGTCCACGCTGCCCGACGGAAAACCGTCGCTCCTCATCGAGGTATCAGATTCCGGGCCGGGGATACCCGAAGGCCGGCGGGACGAAGCCTTCGGCGGCTTCGTGCAGCTCGATCCTTCGTACCGGCGGAAGGCTGGAGGCGCAGGGCTCGGGCTGGCGATCGCTAAGGGCCTGGCTGGCTTGATGGGCGGAAGGGTGGAGTTGGCCGACCGTCCCGGTGGTGGCACCCTGGTGCGCCTCGAGGTGCCGTGCCGGGAAGCGGGAAGCGCCGCGGAGCGCCGCGACGCGTTCCGCGGCCGGACTGTCGCCCTGGCGGGCGTCGCCGAACCCTGCGCGTCCGACATGGCCGGCGCCGTGGAAGCCCTCGGCGGCCGCGTCACGACCCTGTCCGGCCCGGGCGAGCTCGAGCGCTTCCTCGCGTCGGACCCGGAGGCGCTCGCCCTGGTCGACGAAGCGCTGGCCCCCGCCGGCCCGGAAGGCGCGGCGGGTAGCAGCGGGCGGATTCTTTCGTTGCGGAGGCGGGGAACGGGCCGGAAGGCCTCTCCCTGGTACGGGCCCTTCGCCTGGTACCCCGTCGGTATCCGGAAGCTCCTGATTTTCGCCGCGGGCGAAAGTCCCGATCGCGACGGCGCCGACCGCGAAGTCCCCGCGCGCCCCGCGAAGTCCGGCGACGCGGCGCGCGACGGCGGAAGCGGTTTCGCCGAGCTGCTGGGGGACCTGCGCTCGGAGTTGGGCGATGACCGGACGGAACTCGACGACCTCGCGCGCCTCTCCACGGCGCTCGGGAAGGCGCTCGCCGAATCCGATTTCGAGGCGGCCGAGCGGGCGGCGCAGCTCTACCGGGATCGGGCCGAGGCCAGGGGTTCGAAGAGCGGCGCACGCGCGGCGTTCGCCGCGCTGCGCGCCGCCCGGCGCTCCGACGCCGCCGGGCTCGCCGAGTTCGAACGGCGCTTTTCCGCGACCTGAGGGAGGGAACCATGCGGATGCTGATAGCAGAGGATGATTTCGCCTCGAGGCGCATGATGCTGAAGCTCCTGGAGCCCTGGGGCCAGGCCGACCTCGCTGTGGACGGACAGGAGGCTATAGACGCCTTCGAGCTCGCCTGGGTGGAACGATCCCCCTACGAGCTCATCTTCATGGACATCATGATGCCCAAGGTGGACGGCCAGGAAGCCCTCAAGGCGATCAGGAAGTCCGAGTCCGAACGGGGCGTGCCGCCGTCGCGCGAGGTGCGCGTGATCATGACGAGCGTACTCGAGGATCCGCGGAATGTCCTGGAGGCCTTCGGCAAGGGCGGGGCGACCGCCTATCTGGTCAAGCCCATCTCCCGGGACAAGCTGGAGGCCGAGCTCGGGCGACTCGGCTTCCCCCCCGCGTCGAAGCGGGGTTAGGCGGAACATGGCCCGGGTCGCGATCGTCGAGGACGAATCCCTTGTAGCGCTCGATATTGCCCGCTTCCTCGAGCGGCGCGGCCACGTCGTCGCCGGCACCTTCGACTCGGGCGACGAGCTGCTTTCGGCCTTCGACCGCCTCGACGCCGACCTGGTCCTCATGGATGTGAAGATCCGCGGTTCGCGCGACGGCGTGGAGACCGCAGGCCTGGTCCGCGAGCGTTACGGCGTGCCGGTGGTCCTGCTCACAGCCTTCGCGGACGAGGATACGGTCGAGCGCGCGAAGCGCATCGAGCCTTTCGGCTACATCATCAAACCTTTCGAGGAGCGCGCGCTCTGGACCGCCATGGAGATCGCGCTCTACCGCGGCGACATGGAACGTCGCCTGATGCGGAGCGAGCGGAAATTCCGTTCGCTGTTCGAGGGCAGTCCCGGATGCAATTTCCTCTTCGACCGCTCCGGCGTCATCATTGAGGCCAACGCCTCGTTCCGCGCCGTTTTCGGCGACGCGGCGGGACTGGACCTCCGCTCCCGCTTCAACGATCCGGTGGCCTTCGACGACATCGTCCGCGCGCTCGACGCCGACGGAAGCCGCCCCGGTGCGGAGTACCTGCTCAAGGGTCCCGACGGCGGCGAGGTGTGCATGTTCGCTAGCTTCTCCTCCGAGTCGTTGTCGAAAGGCGGCGAAGGGGGAGCCTGGGAACTGGCCCAGGGCTTCGCCATCGACGCGACCGAGCGTCGCAGGCTCGAGGCCCAGCTCAGGCAGGCCCAGAAGCTCGAGGCCATCGGCAGCCTGGCGGGCGGCCTGGCCCACGATTTCAACAACGTGCTGACCGCGGTGATGGGGCATGCGGACCTGCTCGCCGATTCCGCGCGGGACCGCCCCGACTTGCTCGACGACATCGACGGTGTCAGGCGGGCTTCCCGAAGGGCCGCATCGCTGTCGCGGAGGCTGCTCGGCTTCGCCCGCCGGAGCGTCCACGAACCCAGGCGCCTTGCCCCGGACGAGCTCGTCGCGGAACTCGAGCGGATGCTCAAGCGGCTCCTGCCCGTGGATATCGCGCTCTCCTGCGCTTATGGGGCCGGGGCTTGCCGGGTCAACGCCGATCCTTCGCACCTCGAGCAGATCATCGTCAACCTGGTGGTGAACGCGCGCGACGCGATGCCCTCGGGCGGCACGATACGCCTCACCACGGAAAAGGCGGAGCTTGCCGGGCCACGCGCGGGCAGGATCGGCTCGGTGGGAGCGGGACCCTGCGTGCTCCTCAAGGTCGCGGATACGGGAACGGGTATCCCTCCCGCGGACCTGACGCGCATCTTCGAACCGTTCTACACGACCAAGGGACCGAACGCGGGCACCGGACTCGGACTCGCCATGGTCTCGAACCTCGTGAGGGAAGCGGGCGGCCTGGTCGACGTGGATTCAGAACCCGGGCGGGGCTCCACCTTCACCGTCATCCTGCCCGCGATCCAGGCGTCGGAGGCCGGGCACGAGGCCGGAACCTCCGTGGTCGGGCGCTACGATCCTCCCGTCGGTCTCAGCGCCCTGGTGGTCGAAGGGGATTCCGACGTGCGTGACCTGCTCGAGAGGACCCTCGGACGCTTCGGCTTCGAGGTGCGCGCGGCGTCCGGTCCGGGGGAAGGGCTCAAGGCGGCCGAGGAGCTCGGAGCGCGCATCGACCTCGTCGTGGCCGACCTGGTCATGCCGCTGATGGGCGGGGACGAGCTCGCCGTCCGGCTGAGGAAGCTCGCGCCCGAGTCGGCGGCGCTGATAATTTCGGGACGCGACGAACCGGTCGCGCCGCTCGGAGGGCGCTTCGCCCTGCTCAGGAAACCATTCGACGAGAAGGCACTCCGTTCGGCCCTGGAGAGGATACTCCCTCAGGCGAGGCCGGAAAAGGCCAGCGAATAGAGCCTCGTCTCCAACTCGCGCCGTTCCGCCTCGTTTTTCGGGTCGGGCCGGAGGTCGGCGACCATGACGGCTGGCGCGCCCGAGAGCGCGCACACCCGGTCGCCGATCCGGATGGCCTCGGCGATGTCGTGCGTCACGAACAGCACGGTCCGGCGTTCCGCCGATTCGAGCTCGAGGAAGGCCTCGACGAGGCCGGCGCGCGTCCGCGGATCGACGGACTGGAACGGCTCGTCCATGAGCAGAACGTCCGAGGGGAAGGCGAAGGCGCGCGCGAGGGAAACCCGCTGGCGCATGCCTCCCGAGAGCTCGGAAGGACGCTTCGAGAACTCCCGAGCGAGGCCCACGCGCGCGAGGAAGTCGCGCGCCCGCTCGCGGGCGGCGGCCTTTCCCAGCGTACGCCGGAGGACGAAGGCCACGTTGTCCTCGGCGCTGAGCCAGGGCAGCAGCCGCGGCTCCTGGAAGGCGAATCCGAAGCGGGCGTCACGGAAACCGCTCCTGTCGGCTTCCGCCGCAGGCAGGAGTCCGGCGACGCTCATGAGGAGGCTCGTCTTGCCGCAGCCTGAAGGACCGAGGACGGCGGTGGCCGTGCGGGGCTCGAGCTCGAGGGAAAGCCCGTCGAACACCGTCCGCTCCCCGTAGCGGAGGCGGAGTCCGGAAACGCTATAGCCCATGCCGCGCCAGACCCCGCCTGGCCGCGCGGAAAATCGCGTCGCTCGAGGCGCACAGGACGATACCGGCCGCGGCCCAGGCAAAGACGCCTGAGGTGTCCAGCATGAGGCGACGCTCCTGGAGCCCTGTGCCGAGCGCGAGCGCGGGCTGGCTGAGCACCTCGCCGGCGATCACGACCTTCCACGAGAGGCCGATCGCGGACTGGGCCGCGGCTGCCAAATGCCCGGTCATCGAGGGCAGCCGGATGCCGAGCAGCACGGCGCGCCGCTCGGTCCGGAACAGGGACGCCATCTCGAGCAGGCCCGGATCGGTGGCGCGCCAGCCTTCGGCCACCTGCGCCGCGACCACCGGAAAGGCCATGAGGAAGGCCGCGAAAACCGGCACGACGCCGACGCCGAACCAGAAGAGGAACAGGAGGATCAAGGCGATGACCGGCATGGCCCTGACTGTCGAAAGGAGCGGCGACACGAACGCCTCGAAGCGCGGACTCGCGCCGCAGGCCGCTCCGATCGAGGTGCCCGCCAGCATCGACAGCAGGAAGGCGGCGAGGCCCCGAGCCATGGTGGCGAGGAGCGCCGCCAGGAAATCCGTCGAGGAAAGGAGCGCGGCCGCCCGGGCCAAAACCCGCTCGGGCGGCGGCAGGATGATGTCCTTGCCGATTCCGAGCGAGGCGAGTTTCCAGACCGCGATCAGGGTCGCCGCGCCGGCGAGCGCGGCGAGCCGCTCACTTTTCGCGCGCATCGCCCCGCCAGAAACCTTCATCGGGCAGGCGGCCGCCGATCGATTCCGGAGCGTATTCGAGGAAGACGCGGAGCAAGGCCTCGAGGGCCGGACGGGCTGCGGCGGGGGCCAGGTAACGGTAGTTCGAGGCCGGTATGGCCTTGGCCGCGACGGCGGCCTTGAGGCCGAGCTCGCGCTGTTCCACGAGGAAGCCGGCGGCAGCGGGGTCGGAAACGACGAATTCGACCGAGGCTTTGCACGCGTCCAGCAGGGCCGCGACGGCCGCGGGCCGCGAATCGACGAGGGTGCCGCGGACGACGAGCACCGTCATCGGATAGTCGCCCGCGCCGGTGGCCTCGCGCCAGGCGGGTTCGAGCGTGAAGGCGCGGGAGAGCGAGGCATTCCCGGCCAGCGCCTGTGTGGCGAAGGGTTCCGGGAGCACGGCGAGCGATATCCTGCCCGCGATGAGGCTGGCGGCGATCTCGGGCACCGGCATCGAGAAGGAGAGGGTCAAGTCCTTCCCCGGCACGAGGCCTTCCTTGGCGAGCAGGGTGCGGAGCACGTATTCCGGGGTGGCGCCTTGGCCCGCGACCTGGACGACGCGGCCCGCTAGTTCGCGGATCGAGCCGATCGAGGAATCCGCGGAGACCACGGAGTTCATGCCGAAGCCGACGACGGCTCCCAGCCGGAAATCCATGCCGGCATTGAAGAGGTTGACGGCGAGGTTGGGCGGCAGCACGGCCGCGTCGAGCTCCCCTGAAAGCAGCCGAGCCACCATGACGTCGGTATTGGGTACGATTACCGTCTTGAGGGTCGCGTTTCCGGGGAGCGCGGCGGGACCGTCGAGCAGGCGGACGAGCGAAACCCCGCTCGGCCCCTTCAGCACCGCCGCCCGAATGGTGATCGGCGCGGAGCCGGCAGTCTCGCGGGCGCCGAGCGCGGCGGCCGGAATGGCAGAAACCAGGAACAGGATGAAAGACGCGGCTGCTGCTGCGGCTGGACGTTTCGTGGCGGACTCCTTGGCATCGCGTTGCGCGTGCGGGTCCACTATACCCCGCGCTCCTACACTTTTTCCAGCGCATTGGTTATAGTCGAACCATGCTTTGCGACGAATGCGGAACGGCCGAAGCCTCCATTCTCATCGGCCAGGCCGGCGCGCTTCCCTCCCGGCTCCGCCTGTGCGCGGCCTGCGCCGCGCGCCGCGGCGTGTCGGGTTCGGGCGGAGCGCTCCGCATCGACCTCGACGCGCTTTTCGTCGCGGCGGATCCCGCTCCGGGAGCTCCGGCGCGGTCCTGCCCGGGCTGCGGGCTCGGTTTCGACCAATTCCGCCGCGAAGGACGCTTCGGCTGCCCGGCCTGCGTCGCCGCCTTCGCCGAGGCCGTCCCTTCGCTCGGGAAGCGCCCGGCCTACGCCCGCGGACGGGACGGGCGCGACGGGCTCCGGGGTAGCTTCCGGTGAACGAGTTCCTTGCGCGGGGGTGCCCCGTTCCCGACGACGCGCCATCGGGCGACGTGGCGCTGCGCAGCGCGGGCCTGCTTGCCCGCAACCTCGAAGGCGAACCCTTCGTGTGGCGCGCCGACGAGACGACGCGCGCCCGGGCGGCGCGCCTCGTCGAATCCGCCTGGTCCCGGTCGGACGGGACGGAGGCCTCTGCGCTTTCCCTGCTCGATCCCCTCATGCGCCGGGTCCTCGCCGACCGCGACGCCATCTCGGATTCGTATTCCCACGACCCGTCCGGATGGATAGGCTGGCGCGCCGCCCGGAGCACCTGGATCACCTCGAACGAGACGGATCACGTCCGCGTCCGCTGCGAACGGCCCGGGCTCGACCCGGAAGGCGTGCTCGCCGCGCTCGAGGCCGAGGAGGACGGGCTCGCCCGATCGCTCCTCTGGTCCTTCGACGGACGGTTCGGATTCCTCGGCCCTGACCCCTCCGGAATCGGCCACGGCATCGTCCTTTCCGTCAGCCTGCACTTGCCCGCCCTCGCGATGACCCTCGCCGTGGAGCGCGAATTCCACGAGGCTCTCGCCGCGGGCATGGAGATCATCGGCCAGAGTCCGGAGGCGGGAAGCTCCACCGCCTCGGTATGGACCGTGGCCTGCCGCTGCCCGCCGGAAATCCCGCCCGCCGCCGCCGCCGGACGGCTCCGCGCGATTTGCGGGAATCTTGCCGAAGCGGAACGCTCGGCCCGCGCCCTGCTCGGCCAGCGGGATCGCCTGGGCCTCGAGGACGCAATATCCCGGGCTTTCGGGCTGTCGCGCTACGCCCGGGCCCTGCGAGCGGAGGAGGCCATGGAGGCCGCCTCTTTCCTCAGGCTCGGCGACGCGCTCGGCCTCGTGTCCGGAATGGGTCCCGGCCGCTTCGCGGCCTCGCTTCGCGGCCTGACGGGCTCGGGGCTCTCCCTTTCCGGCATGGCATCCGGCCAGAGCGAGGCCCGCAGGCGCGCCCTCGCGTTCGCGGCTTCGCTCGAGGGAGTATCGCTCGCACAGGAGTGGCACGGTGTTTAAAGGACTTACCCAGCGCGCGCAGCGCGTCCTCTCGGTCATCGCCCAGGATGAGGCCAAGCGCTCGCACGCCGACCAGCTGCTGCCCGAGCACGTCCTGGCGGCCATCGTCCGCGACGCCGAGGGTTTCGGGGCCAAAGCCATCCGCGCCCTCAAGATCGATCCGGCCGAGCTCCGCGCCGAGCTGGAACGCGGCTCGGGTGGCCGCAGGGGCGGGTTCGTGCTCGGCGACGTCCCGCTGTCGCGCAGGCTGAAATCGCTGCTCGAGACCGCGGCCGAGGAAGCCCACCTGGCCGGCAGCGAATACATCGGAACGGAGCACCTGGTCGTCGCGGCCGCCCGCGAGGCCGGCTCGACCTTCGAGCGCTTCCTCGAAGCGCGCGGCGTGTTCTACGAGCAACTGCGCGCGGCGGTCAGGCTGATCGGCGCCGGGGAGCGATCGGAAAACGTCGCCGACGGGACCCGGCCGGGCCGGGACGAAACGAGGGAAGCGGCGGCTCCGCGCCCCCGCGTCGCGGCGCCGCAGGCGCGCACACCCATCCTCGACGAGTATTCGCGCGACCTGACCGCTCTGGCCCGCTCCGGGCGCATCGATCCGGTGATCGGCCGGGAAGCCGAGATCCGCCGGGTGGTGCGGATACTTTCCCGCAGGACCAAGAACAATCCCGTGCTGGTGGGAGAACCCGGCGTGGGAAAAACCGCCATCGTCGAGGGGCTCGCGCTCCGCATAGCCTCCGGCGAGGTGCCCGACCAGCTCGGGGGAAAGCGCATCCTCTCGCTCGACATAGCCAGCGTGGTGGCCGGCACCAAGTACCGCGGCGAGTTCGAGGAACGCCTCAAGCGCATCATGAAGGAAATCGCGCAGGCCGGCGACGTGGTGCTCTTCATCGACGAGCTCCACACCGTCATCGGGGCGGGCTCGGCGGAAGGCACCATCGACGCGTCCAACATGCTGAAGCCGGCGCTTTCGCGGGGCGAAATCCAGTGCATAGGCGCCACCACGCTGGCCGAGTACCGCAAGTATTTCGAGAAGGATGCCGCCCTCGAGCGCCGCTTCCAGCTCGTGCTGGTCGAGGAGCCCGATCCGGAGCAGGCGGTCGAGATCCTGCTCGGCATAAAAGGGCGCTACGAGGATTACCACGGGGTCGTGTACGGCCGCGATGCCGTCGAGGCAGCGGTCTCCCTGTCCCGCCGCTACCTGGCCGACCGCTTCCTGCCCGACAAGGCCATCGACCTGATGGACGAGGCCGGCGCCAAGCGTCGCATCGAGGACCCTTCGCGCCCGCCCGAGCTGCCGGAGGTCGAGGCGGAGATCGCCAAGCTGACCGAGGAGAAGCTCGCGCTCGTCTCCACCCAGAACTACGAGAAGGCCGCCGAGGTGCGCGACCGCGTCCGCCGGCTCAAGGAGCGCCTGGAGACCATTCGGTCGACCTGGGAGAGCGACCGGGGCCGCATGCGCGGACTCGTCACCGAGCAGGACCTGCGCGAGGTGGTGTCAGACGCGACCGGCATACCGGTTGCGCGCCTCGGGGAGAGCGAGTCCGCGAGGCTCCTGGGGCTCGAGGAGGAGCTGCACCGGCGGGTGATCGGACAGGACGACGCCATCAGGGCGGTCGCGGCCTCGGTCCGGCGCTCGCGCGCCGGCATAGCCGACGAGCGGCGCCCCCTCGGCAGCTTCGTCTTCCTCGGCCCGACCGGAGTCGGCAAGACCCTGGTGGCCAAGACCCTGGCGGAGTACCTGTTCGGCAGCGAGGACGCGCTGATCCGCGTGGACATGTCGGACTTCATGGAAAAGCACAACGCCTCGCGCCTCGTGGGCGCGCCCCCCGGCTACGTCGGCTACGACCAGGGCGGCATGCTCACCGAGAAGATCCGCCGCCGTCCCTACAGCGTCATCCTCTTCGACGAGATCGAGAAAGCGCACCCGGACGTGTTCAACCTTTTGCTCCAGCTGCTGGAGGAAGGCGAGCTCCGCGACAACCTCGGTCACACGGTCTCGTTCCGGAACGCGGTAGTGGTGATGACGAGCAACGCGGGCACCCGCGACATAGCGCGCGGCGCCTCGCTCGGCTTCCGCGCCGGGGACGCGCGCTTCGACCTGACGGCCGTTCGCGAGGCCGCGCTCTCGGAGCTCAAGCGCCAGTTCCGGCCCGAATTCGTCAACCGGGTCGACGAGGTGGTGGTCTTCCATCCGCTCGGCCGCGACGAGGTCTCGAAGGTGCTCACGCTCATGCTCACCGAGCTGGAGCGCCGCCTCGCTGCCAAGGGCATCGCCCTCGAGCTGAAAGCGGCCGCCCGCGAACGCCTGGTCGAAAAGGGCTACGAGCCGGCCTACGGAGCACGGCCCATGCGGCGGCTTATCACCCGGGAGATCGAGGATCCTCTTGCCGACGCGATCATCGCGGGCAAGTGCCCGCCCGGCTCTACCGTCACGGTGGACTGGAAGGGCGAGGCGTTCGCCGTCAGGCCGAAGCCGCGGGGACGGAAGCCGGACGCGGAGCCGGTGGGCGCCGGGTCCTGAGCCGCCCGCCGGCGGCACTCTCAGGACTGGTCGTGACCGATCAGCGCCTTGAGCTCGCGGAGCCGGGCCTCGTCGAGCGTGGCGCGGAGGTTTTTTTCCTGCATCGGGATGACGAGGCCCTTCGGCCCGTCCTTGGCGCGGCGCAGGTATTTGACGAAGGTCCAGTAGACGTCGCCCGAGCCCGCCGTCCTTCCCTTCGAGTAGTAGAGCGCGAGCGCCGCGGCGTCGAGCAGCAGCTCGAGCGGGAAGCTCTTGCCGGGCCGCGCCTTGACGAAGACGTAGGCCCCGGACCAGTCGCGGGCGTGGAGCCATGCGTCGTTGCCGCGTACGTGGCGCCTGAGAAGCTCGTCGTTCTCCTTCGCCGAGCGGCCGACGAGCAGGGTCCAGCCATTCCGCACGAGCGAAAGGCCGGGACTCGAGCGAGGCTTCTCGGACTCGGCCACGCGCAGGCGCTCGAGTTCGGCGCGCGATTCGAAGGGGTTCTCCTCGGCTTCGAGCCGCGCCCGCTCGCGCTCGAGCTCCTCGAGGCTGCGCTTCGCCGACTCGATCTCCGCGGCTACTTCGCCTGAGCCCGAAGCGGCCTTTCGATGCCGTTCGTAGTACGCGCGCGCATTTTCCAAAACGGTTTTATCCGGATCGACGGCGATGCGCACGACGCCGCCGCGGTGGAAGTCGTCCGCTTCGACATAGCCCGAGGCAGTGTCCGCGCCGAGGGCGGCCATGAGGACGTCGCCGAGTTCGCGGTAGCGCTCCGGATCCGCGTAGGCCTCCGCGCGCTTCGCGAGCTCCGCGAGCCGTCCCTCGATGGCGGCGCGGCGGCCGGAGTACCAGTCCGCGATGCGGTCCGCGAGCGCTTCGCGCGAATGCGCGCCCGCGCGCTCGGAGTACCAGGCGTCGACGCGCTCGTTGAACGAGCCCTCGCCGGGGAGCTCGCGCACCGCGAACTCGCGCGGAGGTCCCTTCGAGGTCGCCTCCTCGGGCCTGAACGATCCGCCCGCGGTCTCGCCTTTGGCGGGCTTGCGGGCCATGGCATCGATGATGGCGCCGCCCGAATCGCAGAGGATTACGTTGCCGGCGCCCGACCAGAGCCGCGCGTAAAGCCTGAATTGCTCTCCGCCCGCGCCGATCTCGATGAGCACGATGCGGTCGGTCCCGAGCTGGCGCATGGAGAGCACGCGGCCGTTCCTGACGCGCGAACGGAGCAGCTCCTGGAAGCGCAAAGGCTTGTCCGGTTTCGGCACCGGGCGCGTCGTGGCGTGAAGGCGGCACGCGCCGTGGGCAACGCACACCAGGAGCTCCGTCGCCCTCGGGGGCTTGTAGAACGAGAGCGCCAGCGTGTCCCAGGTCGGCTGGACCACGCGCTGGAGCTGGGCCCCGACGAGGTCCAGCTCCGAGAGCGCGAGGTCGATCTCCTTCCAGTTGAGCGACATCGGCGCGCCGTCACGCGCCGTGGCAGTGCTTGTACTTCTTCCCGGATCCGCAGGGGCAGGGGTCGTTGCGGCCGACCTTCGGGCCGTGACGCTCCACGGTGACGTTGGCGGCGCGCGCCTGGTCGGCCAGCGAACCGTGCGGGGCTGCGGCCGGTCGCGGCGCGGCGGGGGCGGCGCGCGACGACGAGGTGGACGTCGACTGTACCTTCACGCCGCCGAACTGGCCGAACTCGCGGTGCTCGGCGACCGCCGCTGGCGCGGGCCGTACGCCGCGACGCTCCTCGGCCGCGCCGATGCGGACCAGGAAGACGCGGCGCGCGAGCCCGGTGCGGATCTCGTCGATCATGGTCTCGAAGATCTGGAAGCCCTCGAGCTTGTACTCGAGCAGGGGGTTCTTCTGCGCGTAGTGGCGGAGGTGCACCGCCTCGCGGAGGCCCTCCATGTTCTCGAGGTGGTCGAGCCACTTCTGGTCGATGGACTGCAGGTACTGGTAGCGGATGAAGTTGCCGAGGTTCGCGGCGCCCGCGTAGGCCACCTTCTCGTCGATGTTGGCCTCGAGGGCAGCGTAGGCGGCCTCGCGCAGGGCTTCGACCTTCGCGAGCTCGGGCGACTCGAGCGTGAAGGGAAGGGCGACGTTGAACTCCTCGCGGAGCGATTCGCGCAGGGCGGCCCAGGCCGCGGTCCGGTCGTTGCGGGCTGCCTCGCCATAGGTTTCGAGCAGCTCGTCCACCATCGCACGGGCGGAGGCCATGACGCGGGCGACCAGGTCCTGGTCGCGGAGGATTTCGTCGCGCTGTTCGTAGATGTACTTGCGCTGCTGGTTGAGCACGTCGTCGTACTCGAGCAGGTGCTTGCGGATCTCGAAATTGCGCTCCTCCACGCGGCGCTGGGCGCCTTCGAGCGTGCGCGAGAGCATCGGGTGATAGATGGGTTCTCCCGGCTTCATGCCGACGCGCATCATGAGGCCCTTGAGGTTCTCGCCGCCGTAGAGGCGCATGAGGTCGTCGTCGAACGAGACGAAGAAACAGGAGGCGCCCGGGTCGCCCTGCCGGCCGGAACGGCCGCGGAGCTGGTTGTCGATGCGCCGGCTCTCGTGGCGCTCGGTGCCGAGCACGTAGAGGCCGCCGAGCGAGCGCACCTCGTCGTAGTCCTTTCGCCAGGCCTCGAACTCCTCCGCCATCGCCGCCCGGAGCTGCTCGTCCGTGGCCTCGCTGCCGGCCTTCCGCCGGGCCCGGAACTCGAGGTTGCCGCCGAGCTTGATGTCGGTGCCGCGGCCGGCCATGTTGGTCGCGATGGTGACGGCGCCCTTGGCGCCGGCCTCCGCGATGATGGCCGCCTCGCGGGCATGGTTCTTCGCGTTGAGCACCTCGTGGCGGATGCCGCGCCTCGTGAGCAGGGCCGAGAGGCGCTCGGACTTGTCGATGCTGACCGTGCCGACCAGGATGGGCTGGCCGGCCTTGTTGACCTCCGCGATCTCGTCGCAGATGGCCTCGAACTTCTCCGCTTCGTTGAGGTAGACGAGATCGTCCTCGTCCTTGCGCATGACGGGGCGGTTGGTCGGGATGACCACGACGTCGAGCTCGTAGATCTTGAGGAACTCAGGCGCCTCGGTGTCCGCGGTGCCGGTCATGCCGCCGATCTTGCCGTAGAGGCGGAAATAGTTCTGGAAGGTGATGGTGGCCAGCGTCCGGTTGCGGCGCGCCACCTTGATGCGCTCCTTGGCCTCGATGGCCTCGTGGAGACCGTCGGAGTAGCGGCGCCCGTGCAGGATGCGGCCGGTGAATTCGTCGACGATCTGGACCATGCCGTCCTGGACGACGTACTCGGTCTCGCGCTCGAAAAGCCGGTGCGCCCGCACCGCGTTCGAGAAGTAGTGGACGAACTGGAAGTTCCCCTCGTCGAAGAGAGACCCCTCCATGAGGCCGCGCTTGCGGAGCAGCTCCTCCATCCGGTCGAGGCCCGCGGGCGTGAAGGAGACGCGCTTGGACTTCTCGTCGATCTTGAAGTCGCCGACCATTTCCTCGCCGAGCTCCTCGCGCGGGTACTCGCCCGTGGCGGGGTTCTTGGCTACCTCGACGAGCTGGACGGCCAGGCGGTCGACCTCCGAGACGCGGTATGTGTCGTCCTCGGCGGGACCGGAGATGATGAGGGGCGTGCGCGCCTCGTCGATCAGGATGGAGTCGATCTCGTCCACGACGCAGAACGCGTGGCCGCGCTGCACGCGGGACTCCACGCTCCAGGCCATATTGTCGCGGAGGTAGTCGAATCCGAGCTCGTTGTTGGTCGCGTAGGTGATGTCCTTGCGGTAGGCTTCGCGGCGGGCCTCGCCTTCCATGCGCGAGAGCACGACGCCGACCGAGGCGCCGAGGAAGGAGAACACCTTTCCCATCCAGGCGCTGTCGCGCTCGGCAAGGTAGTCGTTCACGGTGACCACGTGGACGCCCTTGCCGGACAGCGAGTTGAGGTAGATCGGCGCCACGGACATGAGGGTCTTGCCTTCGCCCGTCTTCATCTCGACGATCTTGCCCTGGTGCAGCACGATGCCGCCGAGGATCTGCACGTCGAAGGGGCGCTCGCCGAGGGCGCGCCGCGCGGCCTCGCGGGCCAGGGCGAAGGCTTCGGGGAGGATGCCGTCAAGCGTCTCGCCCGCCTCCAGGCGCGAGCGGAACTCGGCGGTCAGCCGGGGAAAGTCGGCGTCGCCGAGGGCCAGGGCCCAGGATTCCTTCGCGTTGACGGAATGGAGTATCGGGAGGAGCGCCTTGAGGTCGCGTTCATGCTTGGTTCCGAACAGGGCGGTTATCGGGTTGAAAGCCATGCGGGGATGGTACTTACTTTGATATGGGCGGTCAAGCTCGGCCCCGTTCCCGCGTCGGTTGACAGCCCTGCATGGCGGAGGCTAAACCTGAGAAGGAGACCAGCCTTGAAGAGAACGTATCGCCGTTTCGCGCCCCTCGTCGCGGCCCTCGCCGCTCTTCCCGTCCTCGCCCTCGCATCCGCCTGCGCGCCCTCCGGCGCGCTCGAGCAAGTGCCGCGGGAACAGCTTTTCACGCTCTCCTACGGAGTCCTCGAGGACCAGCTGGACCTGTTCCGCTCGAGCTCGGCCGCGGCTCCGGCGAAGACCCGCATCGCCATGCGCGACGGCATCTTCTTCGTCACCAACGGGTCGTCGGGAAAGGTGCTGTCATTCTCCTCGTTCGGCGACCTGCTTTCGCTCGTCTTCGATCCCGAGCGCAATCCCGAGCCCCTCTCCCTCAAGGCCCTCGACCAGGGCGAGGAGGGAAGCGGGCGGGTCGCACGCCGCTACCCGCTGGCCGTTCCCGGCGAGATCGCCGTCGGTTCGAGCGGCATGCTCTACGTGGAGGATCGCCTGCCGACGGAGCGCCGGCTCGTCGACGAGGACATCGGCGTCCCGCTCGACTATGTCGTGCTCCGCTTCTCGCGCGAGGGGGCCTTCCTCGATTTCCTCGGGCAGGAAGGACTCGGCGGCACGCCCTTCCCCTACATCGACGGCATCTACGCGGTCGCTGACGGCGGTTGCCTGGTTGTGTCGATGACGAAGGACGGCTGGCTGCTCTTCCGGTACGACGCCAACGGCGCCCTGCTTTCCTCCGTCCGTGTCCGCCGTTCCGCGCTGCCCGTCCCGGAGGGGGAACGTCTCTTCGCGAACCTCGAAAAGATCGTCGCGGATCCCCGGGGCGACGGGGCCTGGCTCAAGATCGACTACTACCGCGAGCTCGTCGAGAAGGACACGCTCGCCGGTTCCGGCGTGGAGTACGCCGGCTCCAGGCTCTACCTGATGGACCTCGGTCGGGCCGCCTACTCCGAGTCGATCGAGCTTCCGCTCATCGAGGCGGAAAACGCCGGGAGCGACGCGATTCCCCCGATCCACGAGCTCGTCGGCATCGACGCATCGGGCCGCATCTACCTGTCGGCCACCGGGCTCGACGGCTCCTTCACCGTTTCTGTGATGGACCGGGACTCCCGCCGGCCGAAACGCTACGCCCTTCCCATCGAGCTCGACGAGCTCGAATACGCGACCTTCAACCTCTCGCCCGAAGGCATACTCTCGGCCTTGCTTGCCACGCGCTTCGAGGCGCGCGTCGTCTGGTGGCGCTTCGACAAGGCCTTCGCTCCGGCGGAGCAGTGAGGCCGCTCCTCTCCACGGACGAAAGCCGCGCCCTCGACGCGGCGGCCGCCACCGCGGGCGGCGGATCGGAAGCCCTCGTCGAGCGCGCCGCCCGGGGCATGGCGACGCGGCTCGGGGAAATCCTCGACCGGATCTCCGGGGGAGGCGCTCAAGGCCGGCGCCGGGTGACGGCCCTCGCCGGCCGGGGGGCGAACGGGGCCGACGCGCTGGCCGCGCTCCGCGTGCTGCGCGAGCGGGGGCGGGCCGAGGCGATGACGGCCGTGCTGGCCTTCAGCCCCGGCCGTGGAGACGGACCGGCGGACGCGCAGTCGGCGCGGCTCGAGTCGCTCGGAATCGAAATCCTCGACTTCGCCGCGGAGCGGAACGCCAGCCTCGAAGCCGTCAGTTCCGCGGAGTTGCTGCTCGAAGGCCTTGCGGGCACCGGCGCCGTCGGCGCCCTCAGGGAACCGGCCGCCGGGCTGGTGGAGGCCGCGAACCGGGCCCGAGGCTTCCGCGTCGCGGTGGACCTTCCCGCGGGGCTCGGCTCGGGAGGGGCCGTCTTCGAAGCCGACGCGACGCTCATGGTCGCTCCGCCCAAGGAGCTGGCCTTCAGGCCCTCCCTGCGCGCCTATAGCGGAACCATCCATTTCATCGACGGCGTGTTCGAGCCCGGAGCCGGCTCGGGTTCCGCCGTACATCTCCCGGAGGAAGCGGACCTGCCCGGCCTCGTTCCGCGGCTCGCGCCCGACGACCACAAGGGCCGCAGGGGCGGGGCGGGCATCTGGGCCGGAGCGGTCGGCACCACGGGGGCGGCGAGCCTCGCTTGCCGCGGCGCCGTCGCCGCCGGATGCGGACTCGCGCGCCTCCGGGCGCGGACGGAAATCTGGCAGGCGCTCGCCTCCCGGATCGAGGACGGCCTCGTGGCGCCACTCGGTCGTCTCCGTGATGAAGCAGCCTTTGCGGCGGGCATGGACGCGCTCCTGGCGGGGCCGGGCTGGGGCCGCTCCGCGCCCGCGCCCGCGTTGCTGCGCCGCCTGCTCGAGACCGAGCTGCCCCTGGTCCTCGACGCCGACGCGCTCGGCCTCCTCGGAACCGTCCGCGGGAAGCTCCGTCGAAAAGCCCCGCTCATCCTGACGCCACACCCGGGCGAGCTTGCCCGGCTGGCGGGGGTCCCCGTCGAAGCCGTCCTCGACGATCCGCTCGCGGTCGCGCGCCCCCTGGCTGATCGCTACGGGGCCGTGGTGTGCGTCAGGGCGGTCGCGACCTGGATCGCGGCCCCCGGCGGGCGGGCCTTCGTGGTGGATGGCTTCGAGCCGAGCCTCGCCGTCGCCGGTTCGGGCGACGTCTTCGCCGGCCTCCTCGTAGGCCTGCTCGCGCGTGCGCGCGCGGGCGACCCGGAGCGCCTCGACCCCGCGGCGCTGGCCGCGGCCGCCGCGCTCGCGCACGCCTCCGCAGGCAGGGCGCTCGCGGGTAGGCTCGGCTTCTACGGAGCCTCGGACCTGGCCGCGGAACTGGGCTCGATCATCCACAGGGCGTCGAGCGCGGAACGCCGCGTTCCCGGAAGGAGGCTGAGGCCATGAGCGACGACGACGACAAGGTTCCGGCCGCGCGCTACGACCGAGCCCGAAGGCTCTCCCGGGCCAGCGATGAGGTCCGCTGGCTGAGCGTTGTCGATCCCGCCAAGCGTCCCGGCCTGCTCGGGGCGCTCCTCGCCACGCGGGGCTTGCGCTTCATCGCCTTCGCGGCCGTACTCGCCGTCGTCTCCTCCGGAATCGTCACCTTCGCCCTGGGGGACGATGGCAGGGCGACCCTCGCCGGATCGGTCTGGACCCTGTCCACCCTGTCGCATCAAGGCGACGCGCTCGTGACGGTCTACCGCAAGGCCAGGGACGAGGCCGTCGGCGACCTGGCGGTGAGCATCGAGCTCGGCGCCGAGGGACGGACCGAGCGGGCGACGCTCGAGTCCTTCACCGACCGCTCGCGCGAGCAGGAATTCTACCTTTCCCTCCGTGGCGCCGGGAGCGCCGAAAGGCTCGTCGTGCGCCTGGTCGTCGACGGGGCTTCGGCCGAGCTGGCCGCTGAACTCCGTCGGCCCCGCGCGCCTTGACCCCGCAGGGCCCGCGCGCTATGGTGGGCTTAGGCCGCGGAGCGGCCGAGTACCAGATGGAGCACGACGCATGATCCAGTTCTACGCCCTGAGCGTCTTCCTCACCATACTGGCGGGTTACGCGCTCGTTTCCCGCGACGCCCCATCGCGCGGCACGGCCACGGACGGCATCAGGAGCTTCCTGTCGGACCGGATTGTCCGCCTGATACTCGGGATCATGAGCGCCTCGGTCGGCTTCTTCAAGCTCGTGGCCGTCATGCGCGGCGACATCCCCGTCGTCGGCGACCTGCTCCCTGCCGCCGCCGGCATGGTCTCGGGCTTTACCCTGCTCCTGGAGTTCTACCGCGACAGCTCCGAGGTCAAGGGTGAACTTGTGGCCAGACTCGAGGAACTGCTCCTCGCCAGGAGCCGCATCATCGGAGTGGCGGCCATCGTGACCGGCTTCGTCCACTTCCTGTTCGCCCAGGTGATCTTCCTCTGATGCCCGCCCGCTCGGTGGCCGGCATAGCCATCCGCGACGGCCTCGTGCTGGTCGGGCGGCGCAAGCCGGGTGGCGAGCTCGGCGGGCGCTGGGAATTCCCCGGCGGGAAGATGGAGGCGGGCGAAACCCCCGCCGAGACCCTCAGGCGCGAATACCTCGAGGAGCTCGGCGTCGAGGTCGAGGTCGGCGAGCGGCTCGGCGTTTACGAGTTCAGCCGCGGCGAACGTCGGTTCACCCTCGAGGCCTGGACGGTCACCCTGTCGGAAGACGCGCGCGAGCATCCCGAGCACGACGAGCTGCGCTGGGTTACGCGCGAAGGGCTCGAAGCCCTCGACCTCGCCGATTCGGACCGGGGCCTGCTCGGCTTTCTCCGCTGAGCGTCCTCCGGCTCCGTCTCAGGAGCCGCCTT
This sequence comes from Spirochaetota bacterium, assembly GCA_022703215.1. Classification (GTDB taxonomy): domain Bacteria; phylum Spirochaetota; class Spirochaetia; order Treponematales; family UBA12059; genus JAFGNN01. The sequence continues at coordinate 25,294 of JAKLEE010000003.1, forward strand.
CTCCGTCGAATAGCTCGAGGGCGGGTTCGGCCGACTCATCCGCGCTCTTGGTCGTCAGGATCTCCACCTTGGCCTCGATGCGCGCGAGTTCCTTCTCGAGTCCCCTGGCCAGCTTGATGCCTTCCTCGAAGACCGAGAGGGCGTCCTCGAGGGGCAGCGAGGGGGACTTGATCGTCTCGGCGAGCTCCTCGAGCCGCTCGAGCCGTTCCTCGAAATTCTTCATGGTCGTATCTCCTCGACGTTGGCGGACGCGGATCCGCGGGCGAACCTGATCGAAAGGGGCGAGCCGGGCCCGAGCGTCGCGGCGTCGCGGACCGCCGCTCCGTTCCCGCCGACCCGGGTGACGACTGCGTAGCCCCGGGCGAGCACCGCGTCGGGATCGGACGCCTCGAGCGCTCCGCGGGCGAGCTCGACTCGGTGGCGAGCCTCGCGCGTCGAGGCGGCGAAGGCATCCACGAGTCCTTCCTTCGCGTCGTCGAGCCTCTGGAGCAGGGGCTGCATGATGCGGCGGAACTGCAGCTCGAGCGAATCGGGCCGGAAGCGGTCGATGGCCAATCCGGCCCGCTCGAGCCGGGCGCGCAGGGCGTCCCGGATTTCGCGGTCCGCGGCGGCGATGGAGGCCGAGAGCTCTTCCCGTCCGAGCGAGACGAACTCCGCGGCCGCGGTCGGCGTGGCCGCCCGGTGGTCGGCCGCCAGGTCGGAGAGCGACCAGTCGATCTCGTGACCCACCGCGCTGATGACCGGGATCCCGGAGGAGGCTACCGCGCGCACCACCTCCTCGTCGGAGAAGGCGAGCAGGTCTTCGAGCGAGCCGCCGCCGCGGCCGACGATGAGCACATCCGCCAAGGCGCGCGCGTTGGCGTAACGGATGCGGGCGGCGATCTCGGAAGGCGCCTCGGCGCCCTGGACGGCCGCGGGCAGGATTACCACGTCGCAGGCGGCTCCGCGGCGCGCCAGGGTCGAGAGGATGTCGCGGATTGCGGCCCCGGTCGGGCTCGTCACGACGCCGACCCGCCACGGCAGGCGCGGGATGGGCCGTTTGCGTTCCCGGTCGAAGAGCCCTTCCAGGGCGAGCCGACGCTTGCGCTCCTCGAGCGCCGCCAGAAGCTCGCCTTCACCCGCCCGCTCCATCGCCTCGACGATGAGCTGGTAGCGGCCGCGGGCGGCGTAGACCGAAAGCGCGCCGGTCGCCCGCACGAGCTGGCCGTCCCGCGGCGCGAACGCGAGGCGCGAGGCCCTGCCGCGAAACATCACGGCGTCGAGCTGGCTGTCGCGATCCTTCAGGGTGAAGTAGACGTGGCCGGAGCTCGCCGGGCGCCAATTGGATATCTCGCCCTCGACCAGCACCGCGGGAAAGCCTTCCTCGAGGGTCGACTTGACGAGGAGGGTGAGCTCGGAGACGCTGAGCGCCCGGACCGGGTTCATGCGACCGGCTCGGCCGCGGCCGGAAAGCTTCCCGCCGGGAAGAGGGCGGCCAGGGCTTGGTCCACCGTGTCGACCAGGATGAACTCGAGCTCGCGCGCCACTTCGCGGGGCACGTCCTCGAGGTCTCGCTCGTTGCGGGCGGGCAGCAGCACCGTGCCGATGTCGAGGCGACGGGCCGCCAGCACCTTTTCCTTGAGGCCGCCGATCGGCAGGATACGGCCGGTCAGCGTGATCTCGCCGGTCATGGCGCGGCCGGCGAGCAGGGGCTTCCCGGACAGGGCCGAGAGCATGGAGGCCGCCAGGGTGATGCCCGCGCTCGGACCGTCTTTAGGTATCGCGCCTTCGGGCACGTGGACGTGGATGGTCTTCTTGCGGAACGAATCGGCGTCGAGGCCGAAGCTTCCCGCGCGCGCGCGGATCAAGGAAAGGGCGGCGCGCGCGCTTTCCTTCATCACGTCGCCGAGCTTGCCGGTCAGGATGAGGCTTTCCTCGCCCTCGAATACGGTGGATTCCACGGGCAGCACCGTGCCGCCGAGCTCGGTCCACGCGAGCCCGTAGGCCACGCCGACGCGGCCTTCCCGGTAGACGGGATCGTCCTGGCGCCGGGGCTTGCCGAGCAGGGCTGGGACGGTCTTCGACGAGATCGCGCGCGAGAAGCCGGAGATCTTGCCGGGCTCGGCGGCCCAGCCTTTTTCCACGGCCTCGCGGGCCACCCGCCGCACCGTGTGGGCTATCTCGCGTTCGAGCGAGCGCACCCCGGATTCCATCGTGTAGTGTCTGACTATCTCGAGGATGGCGTCGTCGGAAATCCGCACCCTGGCGTCGCCGAGGCCGTTCTCGGCGAGCTGGCGAGGCACGATGAAGGACCTGGCGATCTCCAGCTTCTCGTATTCCGAATAGCCGGGAATCTCGATCACTTCCATGCGGTCCAGGAGCGGCGCGGGTATCGAGTGGAGCGAGTTGGCGGTGGCTATGAAAAGGGTCGAGGAAAGGTCGTAGGGGAGCTCGAGGTAGTGGTCGGTGAAATTGTGGTTCTGCTCGGGGTCGAGCACCTCGAGCAGGGCGCTCGCGGGGTCGCCGCGGAAGTCGCTCGAGAGCTTGTCAACTTCGTCGAGCAGGAACACGGGGTTCGAGACGCCCGCCTTTTTCATCGACTGCAGGATCTTGCCGGGCAGGGCGCCGACGTAGGTCTTGCGGTGGCCGCGGATCTCCGCCTCGTCGCGAACGCCGCCGAGCGAGACGCGCACGAATTCCCGGCCGAGCGCGCGCGCCACCGAGCGGCCGAGGCTGGTCTTGCCCGTGCCCGGCGCGCCGACGAAGCAGAGTATGGGGCCGCGGAGCTTTTCCTTGAGGCCGAGCACCGCGATGTACTCGAGGATGCGCTCCTTGGCCTTCTCCATGCCGTAGTGGTCCTCGTCCAGGGCCGCGCGCGCGAAGGCGATGTCGCGGTTCTCGCTCGACTTGCCGGACCAGGGCAGGTCCGCTATCCACTCGCAGTAGGCGCGTAGCACGCCGGCCTCGGGGCTGAAGGCCTGGAGCTTTCCGAGACGGCCGAGCTCCTTGCGGGCCTTCTCGAGCACCTCCGCGGGTGGCTCGCGCTCCATGATGCGGCGCTCGAGTTCCTTGGTCTCGCTCTCGTCGCCGCCTTCCTTGCCGAGCTCGCGGTTGATCTCCCGGAGCTGCTCGTTGAGGAAGTACTCGCGCTGTGACTTGTCGATGCGGCTCTTGACCCGCTGGCTGATGCGTTTCTGGAGCGAAAGCGACTCGACCTCGGATTCGAGGGCCGCTGCCAGCAGCTCGAGCCGCTCCCGCGCGTCGACCGCGTCGAGCAGCTCCTGCTTGCGTTCGGGCCTGGCCGCGAGCGCGTGGCCCGCGAGGTCCACCAGGCGGTGCGGCCCGTCGGCCTTGACGGCGGCCTGCACCAGTTCGGGGGGGATCTTCTTCGCGAGCTCGGCGTACTGGAGGAAGTCCTTGCGGACCACCTCCATCAGGGCGTCGAGCTCGCGGTCGCGCTCGGGCTCGGCGTCGTCGAGCGGCTCGAGCGAGGCGGACAGGTGATCCTTGCGGTAGACGGTCTTGCGGACGCGGGCGCGCTTCTCGCCTTCGACGAGGAGCCGCGCCGTGCCGTCCGGCAAGCGGGCGAACTGGATGATGTGGCAGATGGTGGCGGTCTTGGCCACCTCGATCTCGGGGCTCTTCTCGTCGGGCATTCGGGCCAGCAGGGCGGCCGCCACGCGGCGGTCGCCCTTCATGGCCAGCTCGGCCGCGTTGACCCCGAAGCTGGTGGCCACCAGGATGGGGGCCAGGCTCCGGGGGAAGATGACGGATTCCCGCGCGTACACGAGGGGCAGCTCGATGCTCTCCCCATGGGCCTTCAGGGAATCGATCAGGCTCATGCGCTCTTGGGCAGGTAGACGACCTCGGGCTTCTCGTCGCGCTCCACCGTCTCGCGGGTGATCTGCACGCGCTTGGCGCCTTCGACGCTCGGAATCTCGAACATGATGTCCATCATCATCGACTCGACGATGGAACGGAGGCCGCGGGCGCCGGTGTGGCGTTCTATGGCCTTGTCCGCGATCGCGTCGAGCGCGCCCTCGTCGAACACGAGCTCGACGCCGTCGAGCCGCATGTTCTCCTGGTACTGGCGGACCACGGAGTTCTTGGGCTCCGTGGCGACGCGGCGCAAGGTGTCGCGGTCGAGCTCGTCGAGGCCCACCTGGATGGGCAGGCGGCCTATGAATTCGGGGATCATGCCGAACTTGATCAGGTCGTCCGGGTGGAGGTGCTTGAAGAGCTCGCGGAAATTGCGGTCCTTTTTCGACTGCACGTCCGCCCCGAACCCGAGCGCGGCCTTGGAGACGCGCGACTCTATGGTCTTGTCGAGGCCGACGAAGGCGCCGCCGCAGATGAACAGGATGTTCGTGGTGTCGATGCGCAGGTATTCCTGCTGGGGGTGCTTGCGTCCGCCCTGCGGCGGCACGTTCGCCATGGTCCCCTCGATGATCTTGAGCAGGGCCTGCTGCACGCCCTCGCCGGAGACGTCGCGGGTTATCGAGACGTTCTCCGTCTTGCGGGCGATCTTGTCGATCTCGTCGATGTAGACGATGCCGCGCTCGGCGGCCGAAATGTTGCCGCCCGCGTTCTGGATGAGCTTGAGGAGGATGTTCTCGACGTCCTCGCCGACGTAGCCCGCCTCGGTCAGGGTCGTGGCGTCCGCGATGGCGAAGGGAACCTTCAGCTTCTTGGCGAGCGTCCGCGCCAGCAGGGTCTTGCCCGTGCCGGTGGGGCCGATGAGCAGGACGTTGGCCTTCTCGATCTCGACGCCGTCGCGGATCTTGCCCTGGTTGGCGATGCGCTTGTAGTGGTTGTACACCGCCACCGAAAGCGCCTTCTTCGCGTAGTCCTGTCCGACCACATACTGGTCGAGGTAGGCCTTGATCTCGGCGGGCTTCGGCACGTCGCCGGTGAAGCCGGTGGCGACGTTCGACTCCTCCTCCGAGAGGATCTGCTGGCACACGGCGACGCACTCGTCGCAGATGTAGACGCCCGGGCCGGCGATGATGCGCTTGGCGTATTCGGCGCTCTTGCCGCAGAACGAGCAGGCGCGCGACTCGGCCTCAGTCTGCTTTTGCCGGGCCATGCTTCCTCCGTTCCAGCACCTTGTCCACGAGTCCGTAGGCGAGCGCTTCCTCGGCGGACATGTAGAAATCGCGCTCCATGTCCTTCGCGACCGCCTCGGGCGACTTGCCCGCGTGGAGGGCGAAGTACTCGATGGTCAGCTTCTTGAGGCGGACGATCTCGCGGGCCTGGAGGCCGATATCGGAGGCCTGCCCCTGCACGCCGCCCCAGGGCTGGTGGATCAGCACGCGGGAGGAGGGAAGGGCGAAGCGCTTCCCGGCGGTGCCGCCGGCCAGGATGAGCGCGCCCATGCTGGACGCCTGCCCGACGCAGATGGTCTTCACGTCGGGCTTGATGTACTGCATGGTGTCGTAGATTGCGAGCCCGGCCGTCACCGAGCCGCCGGGGGAGTTCACGTAGATGTCGATGTCCTTCTCGGGGTCCTGCGACTCGAGGAAAAGGAGCTGCGCGACCACGAGGTCGGCGACGAGATCGTTGATCTCGCCGTCGACGAACACGATTCGGTCCTTGAGGAGGCGCGAGTAGATGTCGTACGAACGCTCTCCGATGCCCGTCTGCTCGATGACGATGGGCACCAGGTTGTGCATTTTCTCGTTCATGCGTTACCTCGGCCTATAGGTTACTCATTCGCCTCGAACAAGTCCACGAAGGCCTTCTTCTTGCCTTTCTTCAGCTTGCCCGCGGCGATGATGTCGTTCATCAGCTTGTCCTCGCGGACGCGGTCCTTGAGGTAGTCGACCATGCCGCGCTTCGAGTACTCGGCCTTGACTTCCTCGACGGAGAGGGCGCCGTCGCCGGCCATCTTCGCGTACTCGGCCTCGAGGTCGGCGTCGCTCGTCTCGTACTTGCCGTCGGCCACGAGCTTCTCGAGCACGAGCCGGGTCTTGAGGGCCTTCTCGGCGGACGGGCGCCACTCGGCGAAGAGCCCCGCCTTGTCGCGGCCGGAGTTCTCGACGATGCGGTCCATGCGGGACTCGTCCTCGATGCCCATCTGGCGCATCAGGTCGCGCCAGCGCATGCCCACCTCGGCGGCCACCATGGACTCGGGCAGCTCGACCGAGGAGCGCTCGAGCAGGGCGTCGACGATGGCCTGCTCCTTGAGCGAGCGCATGCGCTGCTCGAGCTGCGACTCCAGGTGGCGTCGGACGTCGGCGCGGAGGTCGGCGAGGGTCTTGAACTTCTCGGAAACGTCCTGGGCGAGCTCGTCGTCCAGGTCGGGCAGCTTGCGGGCCTTGAGCTGGGTCACCTTCACGGCGAGGCGCTTCGAGGCGCCCGCGAGCTCGGGATACTCGAAGTCGGCGGGATAGGACTTCTCGAAGGTCTTCTCCTCGCCCTTCTTCATGCCCGCGACTTCGTCGTCGAACTTGTAGAGGTTGTGCCCGGTGCCGAGCTCGAAGACGAAGTCCTGGCGCTCGCTGTCGGCGACGGTCTTGCCCGAGGCGTCCAGCTCGCGGTAATCGACGGTGACGATGTCGCCCTTGGCGGCCTTCGCGCCCTCGTCCTTCTCGACCACCACCGCGTTCCGCTCGCGGATGCGCTCGAGCTCGCGGTCCTCGTCGGCCTTGGCCACCTCGACGGCGGGCAGCTCGATCTCGATGCCTTTCCAGTCCCCGGCGTTGACCGTCGGGAAGATGTCGTAGACGATGGAGAAGGAGAACTCCGAGCCCGGCTTGAAATCGGGCTGGCCCTCGAGCTCGGGGTGGTCGTAGGCGAGGGGGCGTTCCTCGACGCCCTCGAGCGCCTCCTCGACGGCCTTGTCCATGACGCGGCCCATGGCCTCGATGCGGAGCTCTTCCCCGTACTTGCGCTCGAGGACGGAGGCGGGCACCTTGCCCTGGCGGAAACCGTCGACGCGGGCGTTGCGCGCGTACTCGACGAGCAGCCCGTCGTAGGCCTTGCGGGTATCCTCGGGCGAAACGGTGACTTCGAGGCGGGCGCGGGAGCGCTCGAGGCGCTCGATCTTCTTGGCGGCTACCATGGCTATCCTCACTCAAGGGGAATCCGGGTCAGGCTATGCGTTCGCCCGTCGGCGGCGACGGGAAAAAGGAAAAAAATAAGGCGATCCGAATGGCTCCGGATCGCCTTCGCTCTCGAGCGGGAAACGGGAGTCGGACCCGCGACATCCACCTTGGCAAGGTGGCGCTCTACCACTGAGCTATTCCCGCATGTACCGTCCCGCGGACGCATCGGCGAAGCGCGATGCGAGAGAAGGGACTTGAACCCTCATGCCGTAAGGCACCGGAACCTAAATCCGGCGTGTCTGCCAGTTTCACCACTCTCGCGCGGAACCGTGAAGGCACGCGTAAAGTAGCGGTTTCCGGCGGACCGTGTCAAGCGGAACCTCTTTCGAGGCGCCGATCGGCACGTTCGCGAGGGCGGAACCTTCCTTCGGGCTTGCGCCTTCCGGTCGGAACCTTCTGAGCCGCGCAGGGATCGAACCTGCGACCCGCAGATTAAGAGTCTGCTGCTCTACCAGCTGAGCTAGCGGCCCGGACAAAACTACCAATGCGTCCGACAGGAGTCGAACCTGCGACCTACGGATTCGAAGTCCGTCGCTCTATCCAGCTGAGCTACGAACGCATCTTTCGGCCAAGGCTCGGGCCCTTCGCGGTAGGCGAAGCCGGGTGGGTGACGGGTTTTGAACCCGCGACACCCAGATCCACAGTCTGGTGCTCTACCTGCTGAGCTACACCCACCGTGCCGTGCACTTGGTGAGTGAACAATGCCAGAATCGGTTTTCTTTGTCAAGCGAGCCGAAATCGAAAAAGCGGCGGCGCCACGATTTTTTTCCCGTCGCGCGTTTCATGGCACGGTTTCTTGATTCCTTATCAAGGAAGGGGAAAACGACGGGCTTTGCCGCCAGCTCGCTTCGACCCGGCCCGAAGGCCCGCCTGCCCGTGGCGGGCGGCGCCCCGCGGGCCCGGCGGCGACTTCCCACGGCGCCGGCCCGACGGCGCGGGCGCCCGCGCAGCGCTCAGAGCCGGTACGCCACGCGCTCGCCGCAGGCGGCGCAGCGCGCCTCGCCGCCAGTTCCCCTCGACAGGCCCGAGGCGTCGACCGAGTATCCGGCGCGCCGCACGAAGACCGCGCCGCAGGCGGGGCAGGGGTCGTCGTTGCGCTCGAAGGCCAGATTGCCTGAGTAGACGTGGCGGAGTCTCCGGCGCGCCACGGCGGCAAGGCGGACGACGCTTTCGGGCCTGGTCGCGGACTTCGTCCAGCGGTACATGGGACGGTAAGCCGAGAGGTGGTACGGCAGCTCGGGCGAAAGCCCCGCGAGGAAGGCCGCCATGGCGTCGATTTCCTCTTCGGAATCGTTCTCGCCGGGCAGGACCAGGGTGGTCGCCTCGACGTGTACGCCCGCCCCGTGCGCCTCGGCTATGAAGGCCTTGACCGCCTCGAGTCCGCCGCCGAGTTCCCGCCGGTAGAAGTCCGCGTTCCAGGATTTGAGGTCGATATTGACGGCGTCGCAGCGCGCGAGCAGCTCCGTGGAGGCGGGCGGCAGGACGCAGCCGTTCGTCACGAGGACGTTGGCCAGGCCCGCAGCGCGAACCGCCGCCATGGCCTCGATCACCCACTCGGCATGGACGACCGGCTCGGAGTAGGTGTAGGCCACCGAGGCGCAGCGAGAACGCAGGGCCAGCGAGGCGCTTTCCCCCGCTTCGAGCCGCTCCGTCGGCGCCTCGACGCCCTGGCTGATTCCCCAGTTCTGGCAGAAGGGGCAGCGCAGGTTGCATCCGACGAAGCCGATCGACAGGGTCGAGCTCCCCGGCTTGAAATGGTAGAGGGGCTTCTTCTCTATCGGGTCGACGGCTACGGCGCTGACCCGGCCGTAGAAGGGCAGGACCAGGCGCCCGCCCTCGTTCTTCCTGACCTTGCAGATGCCGGAAGTCCCCGGCGCCATCGTGCAACGGTGGGGACAGAGCCCGCAGGAAAGCGCGCCGGATTTCAGCGCGCTCCAGTAGCGGCCTTCGGCGCAAGCGCTTCCCGCCGTGTCAGGTCTCCCGGCGCACCAGGCGGCTCGCCTCGACGCGCGCGGCGCCGAGGGGCTTGCGCGGACGGTCGACCTCGAAAGGCTCGTAGCGGACGCCGATCGAGCCTTTGCGCACCCAGAGCTTCACGAGGGGCCAGCTCTCGCCGTCAGCGCGCACGGGCGAAGGGAGGTCCTGGGCCGAGAGGACGTCGGCCACCCGGAACTCGAAGAGTCCGGCGTCGACCGAGTCCGGTTCGGTGATCAGTATCAGCTTTTCGTCGTCGTAGGGGTGCTTGCGCGGCGTGCCGATGAAATCCACGGCGTCCTGCGGCGCGCCAGCCCGGCGGTACGAGACGATCTCGCGGAAGGGTTCCGCGTCGAGGTACTCGCTGATGCTCACGCGTGCTTCCTCCTCGGCAAGGGTTCCTGGATTCCAAGTATAAGGGCGAGCAGGCCCGAAAGGAAGAGCGCGAGGCCGGCGAACCAGTCGCCGAAGGCCAGGTACGGGGTCGGAGCGCCGCCAGAGTAGACGGGGATGTCCACCCGGCGGGCCTCCTCGACGAAGAGCGGGAAGGAGTCGAGCACGCGGCCGCGCGGGTCCACCACGGCGCTGACGCCCGAGTTGGTCGAGCGGACGAGCGTGCGGCCCGTCTCGATCGCCCGGAAGCGGGCGGCCACGAAGTGCTGGATCTCGCTCGAGTCGGTGAGCGACCAGGAGTCGTTGGTCAGGTTGAGCAGGAAGTCCGCCCCCTTGAGGACGAAGTCGCGGTTGAGCGAGGCGAAGGCGTCTTCGAAGCAGATCGGCGCCCCGAAGCGGACGAGCGTGCCGTCCCTGAGCGGCAGCTCGAAGATGGTCAGCTCTGTCCCCATGACCCAGCCCGAGGCCAGGCCGACGGTCTCCTGGATGAAGGCGCGGAACCAG
>JAKLEE010000030.1 GCA_022703215.1 Spirochaetota bacterium
CACTGGTAGACCTTGTCGGCGGTGACGTCGATCCAGACGGAGCCGACGGCGTACCCGTCGCCCGAGTCGTCGGTGACGGCCGGCGCGGCGGTCGCGTCGAGCTTGACCTTGACGAGGGAATAGGCGCCGGAGCCGGTCTTGAGCAAGAGGCCGTCGGCCCCTGTGAAGTCGGCGTCGACGATCGCGCCGCCGATGTTCGACTGGACGACCGTCCAGTGCCCGAGCTCGGTCGGGTTGTCCTGCACGGCGATGAGTAAGTCGCCGGCCTCCACGGCCGCGGCGAAGAACGAGCCGGCGTCGGTGACGGCCCAGGCGTCGCCCTTCTTGATGCCGGAAGGGGCGACCGTCAGGTCGGGCGTGTTGGTCGCCGAGGCGTACCCGCCGCGATACTTGAGGACCCCCGGAACTCTCGAGACGCTGCCATGCTTCGCCACGGTCTACCCCCTCACGGTGTTGGTCTGATGTGCTGCCCGCCCGCTATCGCGAGCGGCGGCGCCTCTTGGTCCCGGTCTTGCGGCGCAGCGACTTCAGCCAGCTCCGACGCTTCGCGCTCTTCGGCGAGCCGATCTTTCCCCACTTCTTCATGGTGTGATGCCTCCCTTCGCGCTCTGTAGGATTCGCACTTGCGCCTCGAGCGACGCGAGCCGCTCGCAGACGGTGGTGTTCTGCCTCTGCATGCTATCGACCGACACGACGAGCCGGTCGACGTTCTTGGTCATCTGCTCGACCTTCTCGGTGACGCTGCCGAACGTCGCGGCCAGGGTTAGGCCGGCGACGAGTAGGCTCACGATCGCGCCGATCGTGGCCGAGACGACCGACCCGCGGATGTCGAACTTCCGGCGCTCGTTCATTTCGTCATCACCGTGTAGAGCGCGAACGCCACGGCGGCGTACAGAATGGCCGTGCCGACTCGCAACTCGACGAATGTTCCGTTTGGCTTCCACCCAAGGTGCAGCAGGGCGGAGCCGTAGTCTTGCATCTGTGTGGCGTCGAGACGTATCAGCGCCTTGTTCACGAGTCCACCGCCTTCGCGAGGAAGTAGCCGCCGAGCGCGCCAGCGGCGACGGCCACGGCGAGCTGCCAGTTAGTCGCCTTGGGTGTGGCGGTCGAACGGCCGGCGATGAACGCCGCCGCCGCTCCCGCCGCGATCACCATCCAGGGCATTCGCGCATCACCTCACGTCATCCGTGTCGCCGGGAACACGTCGTCACGCCTCGAGCCTGTCGACGCGGGCGCGACGTAGTCGCTCACGGTCTGCCGGACTCCCGTCACGCGCTCGCCGTACAGGAGCGCGAGGAAGAAGTCGTCGATCGGGTCGATCACGTACTGCTGGAACTGCGCCGGGAGCTCGGAGAACGGAGCCACCCACGGCGTGACGGCGTCTCCGACGGACTTCCCCATGTTCAAGATGTCCTGCCCGGCGCCGGCAAGATCGAGCGTGACGAGGTCGACGGCCAGCTCGCCGGCCGACTGGAAGAAGCGGGTATCGGCCGGGAGCTCGTCCGGCGTGTCGTCCTTGGCCTCCGTTGTGAGGCGATACAGGGCATATGCGCCGGCTCCGACGATCGCGGCGACGAGCAGCCAGTCTGTCGTCGACATGCCGCGCTTCATTCGTCACCTCTCTGAGGTAGAGCCGGCGGAAGGATTCGCGGGAACACGTACCGCGTCAGCATCTCGTTCACGATCGCGGCGATCAGTGCGGCCGCGGCGAGCTTGAGGACGTCACCCGTCGAGAGCTTCACGATCCCCCCGTCCAGAGCTTCCCGTTCCACTGGCCGCCGGACGCCGGCACGACGGTGCGCTTCCCGCTCGTCTTCGTCCCGGTCGACCGCACCATGCTCGGCGAGAGGGTGCTCTCGACGGCCTTCCCGTCGTCTCCGATGAGGTAGGTCTTCCCCGTCTGGTTCGAGACGACGTAGCGTTGCCCGTTCACGGTGTAGTTCTCGGCCTGTTTGTTCGGCGTGTAGACGCCCCACTTCGTGAGGGTCTCCGTGATGTTCACGTTCGCGCGGTGCACGGCCTGAGCGACGGCCGGGCTCGTGCCGATGATGATTGGCACGGCTGCCTCGGCGAGCGCGAGGAGTTGCGTGCCCGGGCCCGCGGCGGCGAGTGCGGCCATCTGCCGCGTGAAGGCGCCGCCGCCCACGGTGGCGGCCGTTGCCGCGGCGGTCGACTCTCCGGCGGCGACGGTCGGCGCGGTCTGCGATGCGATCGCGGCCGTCGTTGCGGCCTCGGCGCCAACGACTCCGGCGCCGGCGGTCGGCAGGAGCGCCGCCGCCACTTCGGCCGCGGTCTGCGCGAGCTGGCTCGTTGTCTCGGCGTTCTCTGGCTTCTTGAACAGGTCGCCGAAGAAGTCGCCGATGCCATTGATGAACGAGCCGATGCCCGAGAGGTCGATGCTCGGTAGCGTGATCTCTCCCCCGTCGATCGTCGTCGGGTCAACGACGACGTCGGTCGGGGTGTCGGTCGGCGTCTGGTCTCCGGACATGCCGGCGAGCCAATTCTTGATCGGGTCGAACCAGCCCTTCTTGTACCCGTAGTACCCGACCGCGGCGACGCCGCCGATCAGAAGGAGGCGCCCGACCATTCTCCCGCCCTTGCCGCGTGCCATCGTGGCCCTCCTACATCATCGGCTGAGACTGCCGGAGCGAGCTGTTCCCGCCGCCGCCCGTCATCTGCGCCATGCTGATCTGCTGCATCCGCATGAGCTGAGACATCGCCGACGAGTAGACCGTCTGCGCGGTCGTGGGCTTCGAGCTGTTGAGCAAGCTGCCGCCGATGCCGACGGTCGAGAGCCCTTCTTTCTCGCCTTGCTGGACGACGCGAAGCGCCGACTGCGAGCTCGTGTCGCCCAGAATCTCGTCCCAGATATCGGCGGCGCACGATCCGTCGGCGCACGGGTCGGTTGTCGTCTGCGCGCTGCCTCCGCCGCCCGGAGTCTTGGTGAGCGACGGGATCACGTACTTCACGACGAGATACCCCGCGCCGACGAGAAGCCCTAGCGAGAGGATCATCTCGATCGCCTTGTCCATCTTCATGTCGCGTTCCTCCTCTACGCTGTCTTCTCGACGATCCAGAAGAGCGTCTGCGCCGCCGTGTCCGCGATTCCATAGAGCACGTTCAGGTTCGTCACGCGCAGCGACAACGACTCGCCGGGCGACAGCTCGAATCCCGGCGCCACTCCGGCGGGGACCGTCACCGTCGCGCCGCCGATGTAGATCTTTCCGGTGTTGTCGATCGCCGCTTTCAGAACGACCTCGAACCCGTCTTCGATCGCCTGGGCCGAGAACTGCGCCGCCGTGACGCCGACGGTCTGCTTTCCGTGCTTTACGCTGTCACGGTTGCCGATCTCCTCCTCGACGTTCGCGAGCGTCGCGTCCATCGAGGCTTCGTAGGCGATCTGCGTCGCCTGGTTCTCGGCGTTCGCCGAGCCGGCGGTGATCGAGTAGCCGGGGTTCACGGTTGCGCCAGGTCGCCCGACGAGCAGCACGAGCGTCTTGCCCGACTGCGCCGTGCGGTTGTGGATGTACCATTGCGTCGGGTGCTGCGCTCCCGCGTACGCGATCGACGCCGATGCCCCGGCGGTGATGATGAACGCTTCCGCCTCGCGGTCCTGCGCGTTGCCTGTGAGGACAACAGACCCGGTCGTTCCGTCGAACTGCTCGACAGCGAACGCACAGAGCGGGAAGTTCTCGATGAGAGTCTTTCCCGCCGTCCCGAGGTCGACTGTGATTCGCCTTACGTTGTCCATATCAGTCCTTCAGCACGATCAGGGCGGCGAGAGCGATCCCGCCGATCACGAGAACGGGCTTCCACGGGAACGTCGACTTCGGCTTGACTTCGGACACCTGGACGCTCGAGGCGTACGGGCCGATCGTCACGTTGCCGGAGAAGCCTGTTCGGATGAGCGAGGTCAGGTTGTAGACGAAGTCGACCGCGCTCTTGAACGTCACCTTCTTCTTGTCGGTCGTCTGTGCCATGTCAGTTCCCTATCAACCAGATCCCGGTGAGGAGCCCGATCGCGCCGAAGATCAGGAGACGCTTCGGTGAGAAGAGCTGGGAGAGCGGCGAGTCCCCGCCACTGATGGACGGCGGCACGGTCTCGTTCGACGACGGCGTTGTTGGGGTCGTGGTCGGCACGGTCGACGGCGCCGGCGTGGTTCCTGGCACAGTCGGCACGGTGGGAACCGCCGGTGTCGTGGGAGTCGTCGACGGTGTCGACGGAACCGAAGGAAGAGACGCCGCCGGCGGAGTGAGCACGCCGCCGGCGAGAAGCTCGGCTGTCACCGTGGCGAGAGCTCCGGCGCCGTACACGGCGTTGTACGCTTCCTCGATGCGGCTCGCGAGGCTCGGCTCGTTCCCGGTTGCGTGGCCGGTCGCGACGTCGATGCCGGACATCGCCGGGTCCCTCTTCGAGAGCGCGCCGTACTCGTTCACGTACTGCCCCGTGCTGGGGTCGATGCTCGACGCCGTCGGGACGTTCACCGTGTAGTCGACGCCGCCGAACGAGCCTTCGGACAGGCCGGACCCGAGAAGTTGCTGCGCGAGGTCGGCGAACTTGTCGGGAACGGTGAAGAACTGCCCGTTCACGGACGCGATCACCGGCGCCCCGGATGCTGGCGCCGGAGTCGACGCGACGGGTTCCGGCGCCGGCGTGGTCGTCTTCGCGCCTTCCACCGACGCCGACGGAGCGGACGCGACGACCTGGTAGCTCAGACCGCCGAACGAGCCGACGGCCGGGATGGTCGAGACGAGCGGCTGAAACTGCTCGGGAACCGCGACCGCCTGACCGCCGACGATGATCGTCGCCGGCGCCGGCGCGCTCGTCTGCGACTGGCTCGTCGTCGTTTTCCCGCCAGTTGCCGGCACGACGGTCTTGGTCTTCGTCTTCGTCGACGTTGTCTTCCCGCCGGTTGCCGGCACGACGGTCTTCGTCTTGACTGGCGCCGACGTCGTTGCCTTCGCCGGCGTCGACGACGCCGTCTTGAGGCTCGTCCCCGGAGCAAGGGACGCAGCGGCGGCCGCCTTCGCCTTGTCGGCGGCCGTCGCTGTGGTCTTCGTCACCTTCGCCGGAGTCGCCGGCTTGCCGAAGAGGAGGTCGAGCAGTCCCACGGCCGCCTCCTCAGAATCCGCCGATGAAGGCTTGTGCCTCTTCGATGATGCCCTGGCACGGGTAGCGGTCGCTCCGGCGCACGTGCGCCGCCATCGGGGACGCGAGCACGGGGATCTCGACGTCTCCCGTGTTGACGGCTCCCGAGGTGGCTCCCGTCGTCCAGTAGCAGACCCACGCCGATTTGAGGCGGATCCGGATCTTGAAGTTCTCCGGCAACAGGCAGCCGAACGACAGCGGCCGTCCATCTCTCCGGAGGTTGATCTCGTGCATCGTCCGGATGTCGCCTTCCCAAACGATGCGCGAGATCTCGCCCGCGTTGCCCGGCGCGACGAGCTCGATCAGGATCTCGCCCGACGCCCACGGAACGTAGCAGTACATGTGGGCGGCGTTCGTCTCGTCCGAGCACGTGATCGTGCCGGCGCTCGTCGAGTCGACGTGATCCGCGACCGCGGTGATCGTGCGCGCCGTGCCGTTCGACTTCAGCACGACTTTCTGCTGCACGCCGTCCGCGTACGCGGTTCCGGCGATGTTGTAGACGCGGCACGGCACGTACGTCGTCGCCTGTGCGGCGTGCGTCGCGTATCCGGCCGGCGTGATCTCCTCGTGTGTCCAGAGCAACATGCGAAGCGGTCGCGACAGGTCAGCCGCGAGCACTTGCCCGCGGGGCACGACGTACGTCAGGACCGGAGTCAAGACGCTCGCCGTGTTGTTCCCGAGCGTGACCTGATCGGACAGCATCGCCGATCGGTTGAGGAGAATCGGGTTCCCAAGTGCGCCCATGTGTGATCCCCCTCCTAGTGGCCGATCTCGAGCAGGCGCATCGCGAGTTCCTTCGAGATGTCCTGGGTGCGCCCGTAAAACACCGGGATCTCGATCGTGCACTCGGAGATGTCGAGCGTGCCCGTCGCCGAGTACACCTGGAAGCAGAGCGTCTCGTCCTGGTTGAACACCACGACGGGCGACGCCTTCGTGATGTCGAAGGTCGTCATGCGCTCGTAGTCGTCCTTGCCCTGGTCGCCGAGCGACAGGTCGAGGAAGTCGGTGTACGGGAACATCTGCTGCGCGATCGGGATCACGCGCAGAGAGTCGAACGCCGTCTTGAGGCCGAAGCCCCAGACGGTGTCGCGCGGCATCTCCGTGGACGCGGCGTCGTAGAGCTTCATCCGCGGCCGGACGAGCTTGGGGATCGCCAGCACGACGCCGTCAGGGATGACGAACGTGAAGGCGTTGCCGACGACGGCGGCGGTGAGGTCGCTCCCCGAGACGTTGGTCGTCGTGAGCGTGAGGTACGTGTTCGGGACGTAGAGGTTCTTGATGGCTGCCATGTGACGTCCCTCCTAGCTCGTCGTGTTCGAGGACGTGCCAAACGCGGACATGAGGCCGTTCACCGCGTGCCCGAGCGAGACGGCGCCGAAGCCGACCATCGCGTCCTTCATGAACTCGCTCTTGACGCGAGTCGCACCGAAGAACGCGGCGATCGTGATGGCGCCGGCCGCTGCCGCCTGGCCGAACTTCGCGCTCTTCGCGCCGAGGATCGGGGTCAAGAGCGACTGCACGCTGTTGACGGCGACTCCCGAGACGAAGAACCCACCCAACACCCCGGCGACCGTGCCGGAGTTCGCCTTGATGGCGGAGATCACACCCTTCATCGCTTTCCTCCTCCCGGTTTGCCGGGTATTCGGAAAGCACGATGGGGTCTAGCGTTATGCGTTGTGCAGGCTATCTCGCCGTTTTCCGACGAGGTCGGCGAAAGCGCCCTTGGCGCGCGGTTGCTGGAATGACGGTGGGAAGGGCGAAAGCGGATCGACTACAAGGGCGATTCCTTGGCTCCGTCGCGGTCGGCCCTTGTGTTGTGACGTGCGCGGAAGCCTGTTTGGCGGTCAGACGACGCGCACGGGCGATCGGCGGCCGTGCTCGAGGTCGATCACGACGTGTTGCCAGGGCGAGAGCGAGCGGACGACCGACTCGATCGCCCGCGCCGCGCCGAGTCGTTGCGAGCACTCGGCAAGATCGCGCGGCTCGTCAGAGTGGAAGAGGACGAGGTACGTCAACACCGTGCGAAGGTCTGGCGAGAGATCCATCAGGCGGTGCGTGACGAAGACGACGTCGATCCCGATCGAGCGCGCCCAGCGCGGCAGCTCGACGAGGCGCTCGGGGACGTACTCATGCCGGCAGAAGCGGTGCGCCTCGTCGACGATCAGGCACAGGTTCCCGACCGCCTCGAGCGCCGGCACGAGCGAGTCGAGCCACGCCCGCGCCTCGTCCGGACCGAGGTTGTAGATCGAGACGTACACGTAGCGCACGCCAGAGCGAACGCAGTCGACGAGAAAGCTCGCCGCGAGCGGTTGCGCGCCGCGGTACACGCCGACGAAGCGCGCTCGGGCGCGGTCAACCTGGCGGAGATAGCTCGGGTCCGGGTGCGTGTGAACGATAACGACGAGCGGCCGCGCGAACCGCGCCGCCATGCGCGACGCGACCCACGTCTTGCCGCAGCCGGACTTCCCGACGATCGCGATGATCTTCGGGGTCACGGGCGATGAGACTCCTGTGTCATCGCTAACACGAACGCGCGGGTGATGGCGCGAGACGCGGTTTCGGCTTCAGTCCACAACAACCTGTGTGGATCTGCTCCCCAAATGAGCGCAGACGCATACCACCATGGAGGCTCTCCATGTGGGCCGCGATGGCAGTTCAACTGGAAGCTGTAGGTTGGCGTCATGCACGCAACCAGCTCCCACGCCGCCGCAATGTCGCTAGGGTAGTCTGGAACGAACTTGCACGCATCATCGCAGACGGGCTCTGCCCCGTCAGAGTATCGCACGACATCATTGAACAGCCCAGACTCGTCGAACCACAGGAATCTACATCCGCCGTGTGGCGCACAGAGCCACTTGAAGCCTCTCAGCTCCGCCGCCTTGATGCGCAGCTCCCAGCCAGACATCGCCATCACTTCATCACGTGTCATTTCCACCCGCTTTCTTGATCGCGTACTCTCACGACGCGAACAGCTCAGGCTCGACGGGTTGGCGCGGCTCGAGCCGGTAGAAGTGGCGCACGCGGCCGTCGGCCATCTCGATCTTCTCGGCCTTCGGAAGCACGTAGGCGGCGCCGTCGCGCTCGAGTCCCTTGCGGAGCGCCGATACAACGGTCGTCGGCGCGTCCGTGCCGATCTCCTCGATGATGTCGAGCGGGCTCACGCGCCGCCCGGTGCGGAGCATGGCGAACAGGCGCCCCGGCTGCGTGTGTGGCTTCTTCCAGTCGCCTAGGTTCACGCGGTCACACTCCTCTCGTGATCGTGAACTTCCCGAGCCGGACCGTGATCGGCCGCGGCATCGTGAAGACGATCCGCGGCGAGTCGCCGCGCTCGTCGGCCTCGCGCAAGAGCGCGCCGAAGAAGTGCCAGCCAAGCCACGCCGCCCACACCGTTGCCGTCAGTCGACAGAGGAAACGAAGCATCCCGTCACGCCTCCTCGTCGCTGCGCGATAGGGACTGCGTCATCTGTGCCAAGAGCGACAGATGCAGCGCCGCGAACGGAAGAGCCGCTTGGCAGACGCGCGCCCCGATATCGGCGAAGACCTCTTGCGTCTGTGCCTTGGGGAGCAGTTTCGACTTCGACTTGACGATCTCTTCCATGATCGGCGCGAGGAAGTGCAGGAGCTGGCGGGACATCGCCAGCTCTAGCGGCCTGTTCTCTTCCTGCTTCGCTTCTCGGAGCAGTCGCGCCAGCGCGTCGGAGATCGTCGTGTTGTGGCGGTTCGCGAGCTCGCGCAGTCGGTAGTACGTCTGGTCATCGACCTTGACCGGGTGCGAAGTCACGACGTGGCTCCCTGTGCGGCTGGCTTCGGTGTTCCGGCACTCGGCGCCGGTCGCGCCGCGGCCGGTTGCTGCGCGCTCGGCGTCTGCTTCGGTCCGCGGAACAGGAACGCCGCGCCGACGATCGCGACGCCGCCAATCGCGACCGCCACTCCCGGCGACAGGTTCGAACCGACGCCGGCGCGCGACAGGAGCGCGAGGACGTTGCGGTCGAAGTCGATCGCCTGTAGCAGTCCGGGCTGCTTGTCGCCGTCGCCGATCAGGAGCCCCGCGAAGCCCGCGAAGCGTTCCTGCGGAGTGAGCGGCCGGCCGGCTGCGGCCGACTGCTGCTGCGGTCCGGCGATGATCTGGCCGGCGATCGAGACGATCAGCGCCGACGGCGAGAACGCGAGCGCATCTGCGGCGCCCTCGAGATCGGCGTCGGTCCCTGCCGGAGCTCCCGGCGCTCCTGCCGACGGCGCGCCGTGATCTCCGCCGAGCTCTATCTCCTTGATCGGCGGCTCTTGCTGTGCTGCGGGTTCCGTCACGATCACGCTCTCGGGGGTGGTCATTCGATCGGGCCTCCTGGGATCGGAATCCCCGCCGAGCGGAACTGCTCGACCTCCTGCGGCGACAAGAGCGCGACCGGGCCGGAGGGCTGCGGGATGTCTACTTCCGGCGCCGCGGGGATGCCCTGCGCCGTTCCTCCGCCTCCGGCGATCTGGTTCGCCTGGCGGCGCCGCATGAAGGCCATGAGCGCGAGCCCGCCGGCAAGCACGAGCCCGCCGATCAGGAGCCACTTCACCCACGGCTTCTTCGTCTTCGCCGGCTCGTCGTCTTCTTCGTCGTCTTCGTCGTCGTGCTTCTTGTCGAGGAGCGACTTGCGCGTGTTTTTCGGCCCTTCGCTCTCGGCGAGCTCGTCGACGCTGAGGTGCTGATCTTCTGCGGCCGTGCCGTTGCCGGCCGGCGCTGGGGTCTCCGGCTTCCGCGCGAGCTGTGGCGGAACTGCCGGCGGGTTCGTCTGCATCTCCGCGGCGCGGGCGCGCAGTTTCGCGGCGTCCGCGTCACTCAACAGGCGAGCGTTTCCCGTCGCCGGGTCATGCTGCGGCTCGGCGATGTCCTTCTTGCGCGTCGCCTTCACGATCATCCGGTCGAGCTGGTTCTTGCTGAGGCCGGTCGACTTCTCGAGCTCCGCGCGGAGCTCCGTCCATTTCACCATGCCACCCTCCCGCGGCCTATCCGCCGCACGGCGACGTCGCCGCAAGGATCTGTTGCGTGTGGGGCTCGCTCTCGACGCCAAAGCGGTTGCGAGTCGTCTCCTCGAGCGTGATCGACACGACGCCGGCCACGTTGACGGGCTGCACGCCGTCCGCGTTGGCGCACGGGGTTCGGCCGCACGCTCGCGGCGTCGCCTCCTGCCCTTCGAGCTTCACGCCGACGTCGACCGGCACGAAGACGTCGCAGTTCTCGAGGCTGCCTGTCTGCTGCCACGGCTTCTTGCCGAGCGCGTAGAGCATGACCTGGCGAAAGCCCATCTTGCCGTTCGGGCTCTTGTCGGTGGTCAGCCACGCGCCGCTGCACTCCTCGCCGGTCTCCGGCACGTACACGGGGATCTGGACGCGCGTCGCTGTGACGTAGGCGCGCACGCGCACCTGATACGGGCCGGAGCCGTTGTCGACGATGCCGTGCGACTGCGCCGCGCAGCTCAAGGCGTTGCCGTGGTCTTCCGGGCCCGTGTTGAGGATGATCCGCTCGCCGAAGTCGTAGATCTGTTTGTCGATCCGGAAGCCCATGAACCGCGGCGCCGGCGTGACGTTCGCGACGATCGGCTTCGCGGGCTCGGGCAGACCGCTCGGAGCTCCGGAAGGCGTCGGCGTCCCCGTCGCCGTGACGGAGCGCCACATGCCACGCAGCCACGCGACGACGCCGATCCCTCCGATGATCACGAGCGCCCAGACAACCTGCGACGGGATCGCAAACGCGATCTCGGGGACCTTCACCGCGAGGTCGTTCACTGGGTGCCTCCTGCCGGCGCCGGCTTCGTCTTCAACACGAGCGCCTTGACCTCGTCATATCGCCACTCGTTCTGCAACAGCGAGAACGCCGTCTTGATCACGCCCCACTCGATCGCGTCGGGCAAGAGCTCGCGCGCCACGAGGGCGAGCAGGACGAGACCGGGAAGCGCCGCGAATCCGATCACACTCGACACGAGACCGACGACACCGCCGACTAGCTTCATGTCATAACTCCTTTGCGGCGCTCACGTGGGCGTCGCGATCCTCACTGTTTCCCGCTTCGTCGAGCTCGCGGTCGACGAGTGCCCTCCACTCGTCGCCAAGCTCGCAGCGCAAGACGTTGTCGATGAAGTACAAGCTCTTCGGAAGAGGACACGCGACGTCGCCGCCGCGCCATGAGCGCACCATGCCCTCGCTTGTCGCGAAGTCGAAGGCGAGCTGCTCGAGCGTTGCCGCCTTCCCGTTCGGCCGCCGCGTTCGCCGTGCGAGCACGAGCCTCACGGCCATGTCGAAGCGCCGCGCCGACCACCACTTGCCGAGCGTGTCGATTCGCGGGTCTCCGAGTAGCGAGAGGAGGCTCGGCGTCATCGCTTCGCCTTCCTTCGAAACGGAAGAGCCAGACGAATCGACTCGAGCGTCGCGACGTACCGGCGCCGCGGCCAGAAGATCACGCTCGCCGCCGCGGTGAGCGGGATCGTCACGATGCCGAGAACGAGGATGTCGAGCAGTTTGTCACCCATCACGCCTCCGGATGCTCCGCGCACCATGCGGCGAAGCGTTCCTGTGCCGCCCGCGCTTGCGCCGCGGCTTCGTCGGCGGTCTCGCCCCGGCGCTCGCCGGTGAGGTTGTAGAGCGCGGCACGCCGCGCCGCTCGGTCTCGCTCCGCGGCCGCGCGCAGTTCGAGGCGAGTCGCAGCCAGCGCGCCGACGGGCGCCGCCGCCTTCCCGATCACGAGCTCGCTGCCTCCGGTACCACGCGGGCGCACGCTCCACGAGCTCGGCGTCTCAGCCACGGGCCCGGCTGCGTAGCGCGCCGCGTCGCTGCGGTCCGGCGCCGGATCGGCGCGGCCGGCCGTGCGCGCCGCGATCGCTTCGGCGCGGCCCGTGCGCGCCGCGATCAGGGCGTCTTCGACCGTCGCCCGCGCCCACGACCAGATGCGCCGAACGAACGACCGGGCCGGCGGCGCCTCGCGCAGCTCGCCGCGGAAGTGCGCCACGATCACGTCGACCGCCTCCGGATGCGCCGCGAACTCGGCAAACCGACCGCCGCGGAAGGCAAGATGGCCGACCGTCGACAACAGCGCCCGCGCTCGGATGTCGTTCCCGTAGCCGTGCAGTTCGGCGGCCGTTCGAAGCCGTTCGAGGAGTCGCCCCGGAGTCGTGATCGACGCGCTCGAGCGCCGAGGCGCGTCTTTAGGTTCTTCGTCTCTCTGGAAAGACTCCGAAGAACAACACCCACCCCCACCCCCTCTGGGGGGTATAAGGTACTGATGGGGGGGAAACGCCTCCTGTGGATAACTCAACGAAAAAGAGAGAACGCCGTGAACTACGCGCGTCCAGCCCTTGCGGAAGAGCCGGTAAAGCTCGCGGAAGACGAAGCGGACGATGACCGTCACGCCGCGCGCCAGCCGCCGAACGCGCAGAAGCCCGAACCCTTCGAGCCGGCGCAGCGCGATCGCGACTGTTTTGCGCGACAGCGCCAAACGCTTGCAGATCTCCGCCGAACTCACTTCGCCAGCGCCGTTGCGCCCCGCGTACAGTTGGAGCAAGTAGAACACCCGCACAACCGACGAGTCGGGACCGCGGCGCGCCCCTCGCCGGCGTTCGATGTCCTCGAGACACCGAGGAAGAGGGAGAACGTGATGCAAGTCGGGGTGCACGGCGAGCGTCGCGGGCGTCACGTCTCGGCCTCCTCGCGAGCCGCCGCGACGGCGCAGTTCACCCGCGCAACCGCGACAAGGCGCCGCAGAGCGGGGGCGTCGATCAGCGCCGGATCGCGACACGTTAGCGCCTCGTGAAGTGCGAGGAGGCGCTCGGTCACCGTCTCGATCTTGTTTTCTGCCGCCGACTTCTCGAGGCACTGGATGAACTCCATGCCCTTCGCCGGACTCTGCGCGACACGCTGCACGTAGCCGCCGAGGACCATCCAGTAGTCATGGAGCCACACGAGCGAATCCCAGAGGACCGTGTAGACAGGATGCTCGCGGGCGATCGCCTCGGGATCGGCGCGCCGGAGCGCGCGGCGCCCGGCAACCGCTGCTTCAAGCTCGCGGAAGCGGCGTTCGGCGGCTTCTGGTGGGAGCGAGAGACGTGTCAAGGCTTCCTCCGTGTCGCTCGCGGCCGCGCGCGGTGCTGACGCCGGCAGCCGTCGAACAGCGGGCGCGTCGCCGGCTCGCAGCTCGACTCGACCGGATACCCGTCAGGCGGAATGCGGTAGAGCGGCGAGAAGAGGTCGCACGCCGGCTTGTTGAGCGTGACCGTCTGGCCGTCGCAGGTGCCGTAGAGGCGCGAGACCTTGATCTTGTTGACGCGAGCGCAGTCGCCGCAGGTCGAGAAGGTCATCGGCCGAACTCCTTGCGCGCGTGACCAAACGCAGACGGAAAAGCGTGGACAACGCTGTTCAGCGCGATGATGCGATTGCCAACAGGACAGCGGCGTGGAGTCATCTGTGCGAGCATCACGACGGACACTTCGTACAGCGTCCACGGAGACCGATCGAAGATCGAACGAGCTGGCCTGTAGGTCACGAATGTGAGGACGAGTACTGCGACAGCCCCTATGGAGCACCCAAACAGAAAGTCCATCACGGCGACCACCTGTGCAGCGGCGGGAGCTTGCCCGTGTAGCGCCCGAACCGATGTCTCACTTTCGGAGTCCTTTCGGGGACGGCGCCGGAGGTCGCTCCGTGTAAGGGCGCGAGCCTAAACGGTCGCGTCGCGCCGTCCCCGTTGTGCAGGGGTGAACGGGATGCAACGGGTGTGCACCCCGCGCGAAGCGCGCCGAAGAGGCGCCGCCGAGTCGGCGGATCGTTGCATGGGGTTGGGGGCAGAGCCGAAGCCCCGCCCCCGTTGGAAGCGTGAGGACACGTCCCACCCGGAGGGTCGACGTGCCTCGGAAGCCCGTGGATGAGCGTCGCACAATGGAAAGAGGTGCAGACACACGGGCAGTCCTACAAAGACGGGCTCTGTGCACCAGATTCTGCAGGCTCCTAGAGAGTTCCACTGTGACGCTCATCACCGACGATTATAGGCAGATGTCTATGCTTGTCAAGTCCGCGTCGGCGCGGGTCGGTGTGTGTACGCCAAGAAGCCAGAACGACGTGGATAGGGACATTTGTCAACGCACATCCAGGTCTCGCGAGAGACGCGTCCGCGTCGATAGGGTACAGTCACAATGCGGCGCGAGCCGCGGGGAGGAAGCATGGGGACTGATCGCCCGCGCCGGCATACGCGCATTGTCGCGAAGCCTGGCGCGTTGAAGAAGCTGCGCCTAGAGCAGGGGTACAGGCAGGATGACTTCGCTCGCCGAGTCGGGATCTCGCGTCCGCAGCTCTCCATGATCGAGAACGGGAACTCGGGCGTCAGCGAAGACACGGCGATCCGCATCGCGGAACGGTTGCGGGTAGACTTCGGCGCGGTGTTCGACGTGCAAGCACCGTACAAGGCCGACGAGCGAGCAGAGCAGGAGGCCGGAGACCCTTTCGACGCGAACCATGAGCGACCACTCTTCGCTGAGGTCTGACCTCGGCCTCTCGGGGGACCAGTTCTATCGCCGTGTCCGCGCGCTCGTCGACGCGGGCCTGATTTCCCCCGAGCGCGGCATCAAGAACAAGCTGATCCTCTCCGACACCGACGCGGCCGTTATGCGCCAGTTCCGCGCGATAGAGCAAACGAACACGGAACGCGGTATTGAATGGTGTTTGGAGCGCCTCCGCTACGAACTGACCGAGGCCAAGGCCGCCGAACTCGCCGCGCGCGCAGAGCAGCTCGAGGAGACGCTGACATTCCAGCGGACAGAGAACAGGCAGCTCCGCATGGCGCTCGCCAAGAGGACGCGCAACCCGTTCGCGCGCTTCGTCTCGTGGTGGAAGCGGTTCACGGCGCCGACTCAGTCGAGCGAGAGCTGAGGGTTCCCGGCGAGCTCGTACCACTCGAAGAGCTTGCCGCCGATCTCTGGGAACCACCCGTGCGTCTCGATCGTCCAATCGGGGCACACCGTCCAGTCGAGCGGGTAGTAGACGGCGCCAGTGGGATACGCCGCGATGTAGGTTCCCTCGGAACACGAGGCGTAGTCGTACGCGACGCCAGACGACGCGCTCACGAAGGCGCACCCGTGATCGTCGAGCCACGGCACGAGCGCCATCAGCAAGACGACGAAGGTGTCGTAGCCGAAGTACTCCTGAACGTAGAACGCGAGCATAACGGCGAAGTCATCACAGTCCCCGCGCATGGTCGCTGCGCTCTCGCTTGGGTAGCGCGCGCCGGCGTTCGTCTCGTACACCCACAAGGCGCGAGCGTCTTGGACGAACCGCTGCGCGCCGTAGAGAGACTTTGGGTACGCGAGCTTCGACGAGTCGGTGAACGAGTACGGGTAGGGATCGTACGGCGGCACGTAGGGCTCCGGGCGCATGCACCCGGACAGCGAACAGATGACGCACACACACAAGAGCGCCACGCCGCGTCTCATAGGATCATTCTAGCGCGCGGTCGATCGCCGCGTCGACTTCATCCTGGGGCGGCTCGCCGTACACGTCGAGCGTCGTCGAGATCCGAGCGTGACCGAGCAGCCGCTTCACGTAGCGATAGTCAACGCCCTGCGCGAGTAGGTGTCGGGCAATCGAGTGGCGCAACAGGTGCGGGTGCACGGTCGCGCGCTCGGGGTTCGGGTTCGTGACGCCGGCACGCGCGGCCGCGGCGGCGACGATGCGCTCGACTTGGCGCGGCGTGAGCGGCGCGGCGTCGTTGCGTCCGCCGGTCTGCCGGCTCGCAAAGAGCGGGCCATCTAGCCGGCCGTCGAGCAACAGCCGCAGGTCGCTCGCGAGGATCTCGGGGATCACGACGAGCCGCTTCTTGGGTCCGCGGCCGCGGGCTCCCTTGCCGATGACGGTCAACCGGCGCCGCTCGAGGTCGACGTCTCGCGCGTCGAGTCGCGTCGCCTCGCTCACGCGGAGGCCGCAGTAGTAGAGGACGCCGATCAAGGCGCGATCGCGCAGCGACGCGGCCGCGTGGATGATCCGCTCGACGTCGGCGCGCGAGAGGTAGAAGTCGGAGGCCTTGTAGTCGCGCTGGGTATTAGGCATCGGCATTGCTATCGTCCGCGGAGAGTTCGGCGTCGATTGCTCGGACAAACTGGACGACGCGAACATCCGCGGGAGAGGCGCCACGCGCACCAGACAGAGAGGTGAGCAGGTCCATGATCTCGCCGCGGGCCTTGCGCAGTAATGCCGTCCGACGATAGAGCGCGTTGG
The DNA here is from genome assembly GCA_022703215.1 of Spirochaetota bacterium. Lineage (GTDB taxonomy): Bacteria > Spirochaetota > Spirochaetia > Treponematales > UBA12059 > JAFGNN01. Next base: position 16,388 of record JAKLEE010000030.1, read on the forward strand.
ACGTGTCCGCGCACTCCTTCGCGTACAAGAGGACGTTCTTCTCTTCCTCCGTCAGAGATACCATGTCGCTATTCTACCAAGAGACGACGCCCGAGCCAAGTACGAGCTCGCGATCGCGCCGGAGCGGGTCAATCTGGGCCGCGAGTGTCGTCTTCTGTGCAGAGTGCGACATGCTCTCGAGCAGCTCGAGGAGGTCGGCCGACGGTCGGCGGCAGAATCGGGCGGTCCCCGGAAGCCATCGCGGAGGCTTTTCGTCCCGTCCCGGCGGGTCGGGCGACCGCGCGCCGGAGGAACGAAGGCCAAGAAACGGCCCTACAGTCGATCGGCTAGAAGGGAGCCCACGAGGAGCCGCGCGCCTTCGATCGATTGCCGCGCAGTCCGGCCGCTTTCCGTCGGCGGTCGGCGGCGTTCGCCTTCTTCGACTTGGCGTAGATCCTCCGCGCCTCGGCGCTGGCCTTCTTCATGCCGGAGAAGTCGAGCGCCCGTTGCGCGTAGTAGTAGCGCCGAGCCTTGTCTCGGGCCTTGGGGTCCTTGACGCTCTTCCACCATGCGCCCTTGCCGCAGCTCACTTGCCCCTCCTCGGTGACGGGCGCGCTGACTGGCAGAGCTTGGCGATCTGCGATGGTGTCGGCTTCCTCGCGCTGTTGGTGTCGCGCCAGCCCTGCGGGGTGTAGACGTACCACGTCGCGCCGGCGTGATACGATCCGTCGGGCTTCCGCATCCGGAAGTGGTCGCCGACCTGCGGAGCACGCTCGGCCCACTTGGCGAACCAGTGGCCGATGTGGATGCGCGTCCCGTGGGCGTTGTTCTGCTTCTTCTTCATGTCGGAGAGACGAGCGCCGCCAGGCCATGCCTTGAACGTGCCATCTTGTCGGCGACGGGCGAGCGATTGTCGCTTGGCGGTCCATCGTGGCGGCATTGGCTATCCTCTCCACTTCGAGCGCGTGTAGACGAGCCACAGACTCGACGTGCCGCGGAACTTCTTCCGGATCACGCGCACGCTCCCGCGCATGTTGTGAGCTCGCCAGTCGCGCTTGATCTTCGTCCGCGCCTTGCTGGCGTCGGCCTCCGAGTCGTAGGCGCCGCGGAGGACGTAGGTCTTGCCGTCGATCGTCGCCGTGTTGCCGGCGCCGCGTACTGTCGGGTGCGACATCGCCCAGAGAATCCCGAGCCCGCAGACGCCGAGCGCCATGATCACGCCGGAGTTCACGCGGGGGGGTGTGCTCATAGCTTTTCGATCACGACGCCGTTGCACTTGACAGTTGCCGTGAGGTCGGCGTTATTGAGCTGCACTGTTACCTTGACCGCAGCGTTGCTCCCTGTATTCACCGTGGCGTTGTTCGAGCCCGCGAGCATTCCAATAGATGCTGTCGCAGTCCCGGCGTCGCTTGTGGCAGTAGTTACTAAGACGTACATCCTGGCCTCTTGGACGCTGGCACTATCCACCGACGAGATCAGCGCGTCGAGCATCCAGCTCCGTTCCGCGGTGACTCCGTCGGGGATCGTGTAGGAGGCGGCTATGACAGCCGTTGCGCCAAGGTAGATGCGAAACGTCACGACGGTGTTGCCACCACGGTTGTTGAGGAACGTACCGAACGCGCGGATGGCGAGGACGCCCGTAGTGCCCAGGGTGCCTCCGGGCATGGTGTACGAGTTGCAGTCTGTCTCCGTTGTGCTGTTGGTGACCGTGGTGATCGTGTTCTCTCGCGCCAAGACGTTCACGCCGCCAGCAGCAGCGGCGACATACGCCTTGACGGATTGCTGACTCGGAACGGCGGTAGCCGAGTCGGAGGCCATGTCGTCCTCGTCCTTGAAGTCGAGCAGGTCGGCCGATCCCGATCCGGTAAAGCGTGGGATCTTGTTCGCAGCCGATGTCAGACCGGCGAGGGCGGACAGCTCGGCGTCTTCCGGCTGAAAGACCTTCCACACGGCGGCGCCTTCGGTTGCGTCGACGCACTGGTAGACCTTGTCGGCGGTGACGTCGATCCAGACGGAGCCGACGGCGTACCCGTCGCCCGAGTC
>JAKLEE010000300.1 GCA_022703215.1 Spirochaetota bacterium
CATGCTCGCGCGCTCCGAGGCATCGACCCGCATGTCCGCGCTTGAAGCCCGCATTGCCGAGGTCGAAGCCTACGCGAACGCCGAGGACCTGTTCATGAACCTCGACGTGGCGAACGCGAGCCTCGAGTCCGCGACGGCGAGCTTCGACGCCGAGGATTACGTCGATGCCCGCCAGTACGCGGAGAGCGGCCTCATCGCCCTCGAAGGACTCGCCGAAGCGGGCGTCCTGCCCGCGAGCTACGTGGTCCGCCTGCTCCTGCCCACGCGCGAGTGCCTCTGGCGCATCGCGGCGTATCCTTGGGTCTACAACGACAAGACCAAGTGGCCGCTCCTCTGGGAAGCCAACCGCGACACCTTCGAGCAGCCCGACAACCCGCACCTGATCGAACCGGGCCAGGTGCTGGTCATCCCGAGCCTCATGGGCGAGCTCCGCTCGGGGTTCTGGGATCCAGAGGCCGAGTACCCGGCGCTCGGCGAATAGGCTCCGGATCCAAGCCCTGTTGGGCGAATGCTAAAAAAGGGGAAGGCCTCGCGGCCTTCCCCTTTTTTGTCGAAGCGTGACTGGCTCCGCGGACGGCGGAGCGCGCCGGGTCAGTACAGGTCCGGGCCCCGTTCGAAGAGCTTGCGGAGCGCGGCGATCATCCACTCGTGGTCGCGGGCGCCCACGGTCTCGCGGATCGAGTGCATGGCGAGGAGGGGCGCGCCGACGTCCACGGTGCGGATGCCCGTGAGCTTCGAGGAGATGGGGCCGATGGTCGAGCCGGGCGTCTGGTCGGCGCGCACCTGGAATTTCTGGCAAGGCACGCCGGCCTCCGCGCAGAGCGAGCGGAAGGCAGCCTCGGAGAGGGCATCGGTGGCGTAGCGGAAATTGGCGTTCGCCTTGACCGCGGGCCCCGCGTTGAGGGTCGGGCCGTAGGTCTCGTCGTACTTGTCCGCGTAGGACGGGTGCCAACCCTGGGCGGCGTCCACCGAAACCGAGAAGCTGCGGGCGATGGCGCGTTTGAAGCCCTCGCCGCCGGAACCGAAGGCCACCGAGAAGCGTTCCAGAAGCTCGCGGAGGTAGACGCCGTCGGCGCCTTGCAGCGTGGCCGAGCCGACCTCCTCGTTGTCGAAGAAGACCGCTACCTGCCCGTGCGGCTTCGCCTCCGACTGGCGGAAGGCCTGCAGGATGGCGTGGCAGCCGGCTAGGTCGTCCGCGCGGCCGGAGTTCACAAGCTCCGCGCCGGGACCGAAGGCGAGCGCGCGCTGGGCATCGACCAGGAAGAGCTCCGTGCCGAGCACCTCCTTGACCTCGACACCGAGCTCCGCGGCCACCGCCTGGAGCGCCCAGGGCGCGCGGGCCGGATCCGACGCTTCCTCAGCCGGCCAGGCGCAGAGCGCGGGCAGGTGGTTCTGCGCGTTGTACTCGAAGCCCTTGTTGACCTCTCGGTTCAGGTGGATGGCCAAGTTGGGCACCACCGCGACCGGGCGGGCCAGGTTGACGAGCCGCGCCTCGGCGCGTCCGTCCTTGCCGCGGACCGCCACGCGGCCCGCGAGCGAGAGCGGCCGGTCGAGCCAGGTCGAAACGATGGGTCCTCCGTAAATCTCGACGGCGATCCGTTCGGAGCGACGGGCGCGCAACGCCTTTTCCGGCCGCACGCGCAGGGCGGGGGCGTCGGTGTGGGCGCCCGCGATGGCGAAGCCCGAATCCTCGGGCAAGGCGGTGCCCGGGCGGAAGGCGATGACGCTCGAGCCGTTTCGGTCGACGAAGTAGGTCTTGCCCGCCTCGAGCTTCCAGGCCTCGCGCTCGTCGAGGCGGACGGCGCCGGAGGCGCGCAGGGCGGCCGCTATGGAATCTGCGGCGTGGAAGGCGGTGGGCGAAGCGTCCAGGAAGTCGCAGAGGGCGCGGGAGGCGGCGGCGGGCATGGATGTCCTCTCGGGTCGGTGAGTCGCCGGCGCGGCGCGGACGGCGCGGCTCGACTATAGCACGCGGTCCGGGGACGGACAAGTTTGACGGCCGCCGGCCTGCCCCTCTTCCCGCGACGGCCTTTCCAGGAGCCGCCGGGCGTCGACCCAGGCGGCCACCAGCTCCGAGCGGACTTCGGCGATGGTCGCGATCGCCTCGCGCAGCTCGTCCCCGGCATCGGCGCGCTCGGCCACGAGGCGCTCGCAGGCTTCCGCGAGCGTCAGGCCGCGGCATTCCACCAGGCGGCGGATGCCGAACAGGATCTGGAGATCCCGCTCGGCGTAGGCGCGGCGGCCCGATTCCCCCCGCCTCGGCGAAAGGAGGGGCGCGGCGGCTTCCCAATGCCGGAGCGTGCGGGACGGAACGCCGAGCAGGCGCTCCGCCTCTCCCGTCCCGAGGGGCCGCATCTAGGGCCGCTCGTCCTTGGCCCCGCGCTCCTCCCACTTGGTCCGGGACGCCCGGATCTCCAGCCGCAAGGGGATAAGGGCCATGCCCAGGTCCTCGCGCATGCGGTTCCGGAGATAGGTGGCGTAGGAGTCGAGCACCGCCTCGGGCCGCGAGACGAAGAAGGCGAAGCGCTGCGGGTTGACCGAGAGCTGCGTAGCGTAGCGGACCTTGAACTTGGTGCGGGTCGCGACGGGCGGCGGGTAGGCCTCCACCCATTCCTCGACCTTCTTATTGAGCTTCGAGGTCTCGATCTTCTGGTTGAGCTGCGAGAACACCTGCGCCGCCATGTCGAGCAGCTTCGGCACGCCCTCGCCGGTCTTCGCGGAGACGGCCAACACCGGGGCGAAG
>JAKLEE010000301.1 GCA_022703215.1 Spirochaetota bacterium
GCCGCGCAACGCGCGTGCCGGGTGGCGGAAGCCGCCATTCCACGACAGCCAGCGCGCCAGGCCACTGCGCCCGGCGGCGAGGGCCGCGCCGAGCGAACCCGCCTGCGTGTCCGGGTAGACGCTGTCGGCGTAGAGCGCGCCGGGTCCGCCCGTGCCGAGCACGAGAAAATCGGCCCGTACGGCGGTGAGGCCGTATCCACCGGCGGGGGGCGAAGACGCGCCAATCGCGACGAAGCCGGCGGCGCGCCGCGACCCCGGCGGGCCCACCGTGGCGATGTCGATCAGGCTGAGTCCCTCGAGGACCGGGATGCCCAGGAGCGCGGCCTCGTCACGGAGCTTCTCGTACATCATGATTGAGGTGCCGGGCCCGGCCGAGGCGCCGCGCGCGCGCTCGTCGTGGTCGGTGCGGTATGACGCGAACGAGCCGTGGCGGTCGAAGGGGAAGCGCACGCCGAGGAGCGCGAGATGATGGAACTCCACAAGCGAGAGCGAGGCCTCCACCAGGGCCGTGTCGCCGTGCACGCAGCCTCCCTCGAAGAGGCGCGCCGCCATGGCGCGCGCCGAGTCGCCCGTTTCGCCGGCGGGATTGAGCCGGTAATAGGTCTGCTTGTCCGAGCCCGCGTTGGCCGAGACGCCCGCGCCCATGCGCTCGGTGAATATCGCGATGTCGTCCACGCCCAGGCGCCTCAGGTGCACCGCCGCGTTCAGCGCGGCCGCGCCCGAGCCGACGACGGCCGCCCTCACCGACACGAGCGGGATATCAATGCCCGATTCCGTTATGCGCGTTCGTTCCATTCCCGGAGTATCGCCCCGAACGAATAGTATCCCGTCCCCCGCCGTCCGACGCCCTTTACAGCGCCCCGCGGCTTATGTGGAACCCGCCGTCCACGTTGATGACCTCGCCGGTGGTGTAATCGTGGTGCCCGCGCGCCACCGCAAGAACCGCGCGCGCCACGTCCTCCGGCTCGCCCCAGCGGCCGAGAGGCAGAAGCCCCCCGCCGATCAGCGTGTCGTACTTCGCGGCGACCGGGGCCGTCATGCCGGTGCGGATGATCCCCGGACGTATCTCGAAAACGCGCACGCCGTGCGGCGCGAGGCGCGCGGCGAAAAGCTTCGTCATCATGGCCATGCCGGCCTTGGAAATGCAGTAGTCGGCCCTGTTGACCGAGGGGAGGTAGGCCGAGATGGACGAGATGTTCACCATATAGCGCGCCCCTTCCCCTTTCATCATGAGCTCCGCGAACCGGGAGCCGAGAAGAAACGGCCCCACCAGGTTGGTCCTGAGCACGCCGAGCATCGCCTCTTCGGTGAGCTCGAGCATGTCGCGCCGGCCGCCCGTGGTGACCCCGGCGTTGTTGACGAGGACGTCCAGCCTCCCGAAGCGCGAGCGCACCGCCTCGAAGAGCGCCTCGCGGCCCTCCTCCCCGGAAACGTCCGCCCGCACGTACATGCACGTGCCGGAACCGCCGCACGCCCGCCGGGCCCCTGCGAGGACCTCTTCCGCCTCGGCCTCCGGACGCCGGCCGTTCAGCGCCACCGAAAATCCCTCCGCCGCGAGCGCGAGGGCGATGGCCCGGCCTATGCCGGCGGTCGAGCCGGTGACAAGCGCCGCCTTTCCGTCTCCCGCGCGATCAGCCATCGCGTTCCTCCTTCCATCCCACGGAATCTCCTTCTATAAAAGCGCCCTCCACCTCAAGGCACATGACGCGGGCCTCGCGCTGCTCGATGTTGTCGCGAAGCCAGCGCGCGGAGAGAAAGGCCATCTCGTAGGTGGAGAGGCTAATGGTCGTGATCGAGGGGCGGAAGAGCGCCTGCGCGGGCGAGCGGTCGAAGCCCGTTACGGCGACATCGTCCGGCACGCGAAGGCCCATGTCGCGGAAGTGCGAGATGAGCCGTATGGCGAAGTTGTCGTTGAAGCACATCACGGCGTCGCAGCTCCGGGCGGCGAAAAAGGCGGCCGCGCTCTCGTCGACGGCGGCGATCTCGTCGGCGCGGTAGACGTTCGCGTCGAAGTCCCTCACGCCGGCCTCGGTCATGGCCACCATGAAGCCGCGGTAGCGGTCGGTGTTGATGACATTGTCGGCGCAGTCCAGGTAGCCCACGCGGCGGTAGCCGCGCTCCACCAGGTGCCTTCCCAGGCGCAGCATCCCCCTGAAGTTGTTGCACGAAACGGAGCTCTCGCCCTCGTGGACGCGGTTGAGAAATATGTACGGGATGTCGGCTTCGCGAAGGCGCGCGCGCATGCCGTCGTCGATCTCGCCGAAGGCGAAGATGAAGCCGTCCGCCGCGAAACCGGGCGTGTCGATGGATGCGCCCAGATCGTCGTAGGTGAGGAGCGAAACCTCGCGCGGAACGTCGCCGAAGGCGTTGTTGATGGCGACGACGAGCTCGCCCGGATCGAAAAAGGGATTGGTGGCCAGGCGCTGTCGCCCGGGAATGACGACCGCCAGGCGGATGGCGCTCCGGCTGATGTGCCGCCGGCGTTTGCGGGGCGAAAACTCGCACGCCTCAACGGCCTCGAGCACCCTGCGGCGCGTGCCGGCGGCGATGCCGGGCGCGTTGGTGAGCACGCGCGAAACGGTGCTCGCCGATACGCCGCACGCGCGCGCGATGTCGTCGAGCCGCCGGGGGCGTTTCGGCGTCATGCGCCCGGGCCTCCGCGCGGGTAGGTGGTGCAGTGAACGGGTTCCTGGTTTTTGAGAAGGCGCGAGCAGCCGCCGCAGAGCGTGCAGTGGTCGA
>JAKLEE010000302.1 GCA_022703215.1 Spirochaetota bacterium
GACCGCGCCCTCGAGCTAGGCGTGCCGCGCGGCCCCCTCTGGTCGCGCCTGCAGGCCGGCGAGTCGGTGCCGCTCGAGGACGGTCGCACCGTGCGCTCCGACGAGGTGCTCGGCCCGGCCCGCAGCGGCCGTAAATTCTCGTACGTGACGGACTCGCTCTACTTCCCCGAGATATCGAAGGAAGTCGCCGGCTCGGACCTGCTCGTATGCGAAGGCATGTTCGAGCGGGCCCTCGCGCAGAGCGCGGTGGAGAAGAAGCACATGACCGCGGAGCAGGCCGCCATGGTCGCCCGCGACGCCGGTGGCGTCGGCAAGCTGGGACTCATCCATTACAGCCCCCGCTACGCCGAGCGCGAGCTCAAGGTGCTCGCGGACGAAGCCCGGGAGATCTTCCCCGAGACCTTCCTGACCCGCGACCGCATGCACATTCCCCTCGAGTACAAGGACTAGGCCCGACATGATCGAAGTGCTGGGCGTCTCGAAGCGCTACGGCGGCTTCGAGGCCGTCAAGGACGTCTCGTTCGTCGTGGAGCCGGGACAAATAAGCGGCCTCCTCGGTCCGAACGGCGCGGGCAAGACGAGCGTCATGCGCGCCATCGCCGGCTACCATGAACCGGATGCCGGCCGCGTGCTGGTATCGGGAATCGAAGTCGCCGGGAACCCGCGGGGCGCCAAGGCCCTCCTCGGCTACCTGCCCGAGAGCGCCCCGCTCTGGCCGGATCCCACGCCGGAGGAGTACCTCCGTTTCGTCGCGGAAGCCCGGGGGCTCGGCAAGCGCAGGGAAGCCATCGCCCGCGTAGCCGCGGACTGCGGCCTCGAGGGCGTTTTGCGCGTGCCGATCGGGAAGCTCTCGAAGGGTTTCAGGCAGCGGGTCGCCCTGGCCGGAGTCCTGGTCCACGATCCGGAGGTCCTCGTCCTTGACGAACCGACGAGCGGTCTCGATCCCAACCAGGCGCTCGAGATCCGCGCCTTGATCGCATCCCTCGGACGGAGCCGCACGGTGCTGCTGTCGACCCATATCCTGAACGAGGCCGAGGCGCTTTGCTCGGACGTGCTCATCATGGCCGGCGGCCGCATCGTGGCGCGGGGCGGCGCGGACGAGATCGCGCGGGATCTCAGGGGCGATGAGCGCCTGGAAATTCTGGTGAAGGGGGCCGACCCGGATGGAGTGCGGTCCCTGGCCGCCCTGCTGGCGCCGCGCTTCAGCTGCCTCGGGGCCGTCGGAAGAGCCGAGGGTGTGAACGTGACGTTCTCGGTGGCGATCGACGGAGGACCGGACGCGTCCGAGCTGGCCTTCGACTGGGCACTCGCGAACGGGCTCAAGATATTGGGCCTGCGGCGCGAGCGTCCTTCGCTCGAGGAGATATTCGTCTCCCTCACGCGCGAGAGGGCCGTGCCGTGAGGCGGGCTTTTACGCTCGCGCGCCGGGAGCTCGCGGCCTTCCTGAACTTTCCCGCCGGCGGGCTCGTCCTCGCCGCCGCCCCGGTCTTCTCGGCGGCGTGGTTCCTGTTCGTGGACGGGTTCTTCGCGCGGGACCAGGCCAGCCTCCGCGGCTTCTTCGCGGTATTCTCGCTCGCGCTCTCGGTGCTCGCTCCGGCGCTGACCATGCGCAGCTGGGCCGAGGAACGCAGGCAGGGCACCGCCGAGCTGCTCCTCTCGATGCCCTTCTCGACCGCCGAGCTCGTTGTGGGCAAATTCCTGGCGTCATGGATACTCCTCGCGGCCTCGATCGCGATCAGCCTGCCGGTTCCCCTGGCGCTCGGCTCCTTCGGGCATTTCGACCCGGGCGTCATCGTCGCGGAATACTCGGGACTGCTCCTGTTCGCGCTCGCGGCCGCGGCGATCGGCCAGTTTGCCTCGGCGCGTTCGGAAAGCCAGATCGCCTCCTTCCTCGCCTCGCTGCTCGCGCTTCTCGCGTTGACCCTCCTCGGCCGTGTGAACCGGCTCGTGGAGCTGCCTGCCGCGCTCGCCGCCCTCGTCTCCCGGGCTTCGCTCGGATCGCGCCTCGAGCCGTTCTCACGCGGGGTAATCGAGTTCGCGAACCTGGCATGGTTCGCCCTCGTCGCCGCCTTTTTCCTGTGGGCCACCGCCGTCTCGGTGGACGGGCGGAAAAGGGAACCCCGCAAGCGCGGGGACCCGCGGCGCGCGGAGGAGCGGCTTGCGGCCATACTGAGCGTGGCGGTCTTCGCCGCGGGGGCCTCGCTCGCCTCGTTCGTCACGCTGCGCGCCGACCTGAGCGCGGGCAAGGCCCACACGCTCTCGCCCTTTACGAGGAAGCTGGTCTCGACCCTCGACGAGCCGGTACGCATGACCTATTGGCGCTCGCGGACCCTCGCCGAGCGACATCCGGGCCCCGCCATGATCGAAAGCCTGCTCAGGACCCTGGAATCCGCCTCCCGAGGGCGCCTGCGGCTCAAGGTCATCGATTCCTCGAAGGATCCCGCTGCCGCCGAGGCGCTCGGCATCGAGCCGCGCCAGATGGAAACCGTGGAACGGGACGAGCAGCGGCTCGCCATCGTACATTCCGGAATCGTGCTCGAATACCTCGACGAATCGCGGGTATTGCCCTCCGTGCTTTCGACCGAGACGCTCGAGTACGAGCTCGCGCGTGTCCTGCTGTCGCTCGCGCGGGACCGGGAACCCGTGGCCGCCCTGCTCGTCGGGGACTCCGGACGTTCGCTCGATGCGGATTTCCAGGGACTGGCCGCCGCGCTCGGCCGT
>JAKLEE010000303.1 GCA_022703215.1 Spirochaetota bacterium
GGGGGCAAGATGCGGCCGCTCATCGACATCCTCGGCGATCTATCGAGGCGTACCGCGCGCATGACCGAGGCGCAGCGCGCGCACGCCATGGCTTCGATCTTCTCGGCCCGAGCCGGCGGCGGGCTCACCGTGATCATGGACGCTTTGAAGAGTGGTGTGCGCGGCGCCTCCGGTCAGCTCGTGACCGGCGCGGCGGCGATCGACGAGTTGCGGGCGCAGATGGCCGGCGCGTCGGGTACCGCGCAGCAGATGAAGGACCGCCTGCTTGACACCTTCGCCGGGCAGAAGAAGGCGCTCTCCGGCGTGCTCTCCACGCTGGGGACGCTCATCGGCGAGCCGTTCACCATGGTCTTCAAGCCCATCGTGGCGGCGATCCGCGATGCCTTCCTCGCCATCGCCCGCTTCATCGCCGCCATCCCGGCTCCGGTGAAGAAGTTTCTGGCCCAGATCGTGGTCGCCGCCGGCGGCATCGCCACCATGGTGGGGACGTTCATCGCGGCCAAGGCGGGCATCGCGCTCCTCGTCATCGGCCTCAAGACGCTGGGTATCACCGTCGGCGGGGTGCTCCTGACCATGCTCCCCTTCCTCGCCATCTTCGGGCTGCTCGCGGCCGTCGTCTGGGGGTTCACCATCGCCTTCAAGCGGGACATGGGCGGGCTCGGCGACTTCGTGAAGAACGTGGCGACCAAGGCCAAGCTGGCCTTCCGCGGCCTGGCCCAGCTCTTCACCGAGGGCGGCTTCTCGGGAGCGGTGATGCAGGAGCTCGGGCGCGCCGAGAATCAGGGTCTCAAGCGGTTCGTCATCAACGTCTACGCCATCGTCTACCGCCTCGGCCGCATCTGGGAGGGGTTCAAGGAGGGCTTCAAGGCGGCCATCGAGGCCGCGGCACCCGTGTTCCGCGACTTCGTGGACTCGCTCCGCGAGCTCGGCGGGGAGCTCGGCGGCGTCTTCGGCGGCATCACCAAAAGCGCGGCCGGACTGCCGAGCGAGAAGTTCAGAGCTTTCGGCGCGATCGCGGGCAGCGCCCTCGCCGCGGTCGTTTCGGGCTTCGTCAAGCTCTGGGCCATCGCCAACCGGATCGCCTCCGGCATCGCCGGCGCCTGGCGCACGATGATGGAGTACGTGGGCCCGGCGTTCGACACGCTCAAGGGCGCTCTCTCCGACCTCTCCGCCTCCTGGCGCGAGCTCTGGGGCAGCGAGCAGAGCACCTCTCAGGCGGCCGGCGCTTCGACGAGCTCCTGGCGGAGCGTGGGCGAGGTCCTCGCCAAGGTCGTGGGCGGCGCGATCACGGTGATCGTGCTCGCGCTCTCGGGCCTGATGAAGGTCCTCAACGCGGTCGTCTGGGTCGTCACCAAGGTCAAAGACGCCTTCGTCTACGTCGGCACGCTGATCGGGGAGACCGCGGCCAAGATCTACCTCTGGTTCACCGAGGACATCCCGCGAGCGCTGCGCACCGCCTGGGCCTGGATCAAGGGCGTGTTCGTCGGCATCGGAAACTTCTTCGCCGGCATCGGCCGCTGGTTCGCCGGCATCTGGCAGGGGATCGCCGACGGGGTGCGCTCCTTCATCCGGCCGATCGTCGAGTTCTTCCAGAGCATCGTCGACGGCATCCGCAACATGCTCGACCGGATGACCGCCTACGTCGGCAAGCTCGCCGCCAAGATCCCGGCGCGCTTCCGGCCGGCGAACATGGAGGCCATGATCGAGGCGGGCAAGGCAGCCGAGAGCCGCATCGCCGAGCGCGCGGCCCGGGCCGTCGCACCGGTGGCTGCCACAGTGGTGCCGAGTGGTGCCGCGGCGCTCACGCCGGGCAGCGCCGTCCGCGCGGGTGAGGCGCTCGGGTCGGCGGCGGCCGAGGCGGCCATGCCCGGGGTGGCCGAGGTTCGGGCGCGGGGCGAGCTCTCGGACGCCGAGCTCAACGCCATCGTGGCCCGCGGCCTCGCCCTCTCCGAGGGAAGGCCCGTGCAGGCCCACGTCACCCTCAACGTCGACGGCGAGACCCTGGCGCGTGTGAGCGCGAAGGCCGACCGCAACGCGGCCGCGCGCTCGTTCATGCCCGTCCCGGTGCCAGGATGAGTCTCGACCTCGTCAGCCAGCGCCCCGCGCGCATGTCGATCGCCAACGTCTCGACGGGCGACTCGGTCGAGGCCCAGTTCAACCCGAACGAGCTCGAGGAGGCTCTCGAGGTCAACTGGACCCGCCAGACCGTGCCCGGCCTCTCGCACCAGCCGCTCCAGTTCGTGAACACCGGCAACGTGAAGTTCACCATGGAGCTCAACTTCGAGGTCCAGGACCCGTCGACGGACCTCGAGACCATCCACCACGCGCGCCGGTTCCTGCTGAGCCTGTGCTACCCGCGCCGCGGCGCCGAGGACGTGGTCGGCGGCGGGCCGCCCAGGGCGCTCTTTGTCTGGCCCGGCGTCATCAGCCTGACCTGTGTGCTGACGGCGCTCTCCTTCAAGTACGACCGCTTCAACCTCGAGGGCACCCCGGTGCAGTTCACGGCCAAGGTCACGCTCGAGGAGACCCGCGACGTGCGGCTGCTCTCCGAGGAGGTGCTCGCGGACGGCTCGCAGCGGAGCGGCACCGGTCCGGGAGACGCGTGATGCCGCCCCGCCGCTACTCGCGCCACACGTTCTGCTCGGGCGTTCTCGACGAGGACGGACGCCTGTTCCTCACCGAGCGGGAGCCGTACCGCTACCGGGCCCTCTCG
>JAKLEE010000304.1 GCA_022703215.1 Spirochaetota bacterium
CTGGTCCGAGGGCCTGGAGGCCGTCGGGGCCTCGGCGCCCGACGCCTCGTGGATGGGCCGCTGGCTCAGCGCCACGGGCCTCGTCGACGAGCCCTACGAGAACCTGCGCTTCGGCACCACCCAGTACTCGATCACCATCCTCTCCGGCTCGCAGGTGCGCCTCCTCGACGAGGCCGAAGCGAGCCGTCGCCTCGCGTCCGGCGCGTCCGCGGCCGACGAGGGCGAAGCGGGACAGACCCCGTCCGCGGGCGCGGCGGGGGCCGCGGAGGCGTGGACCGCTACCCGGGGCTCCAACGCCGCCTTCGTGGCCGACCGCTTCGGCAAGGTGTATGACGCGGTAAGCCGTCCCGGAGGACGAGGCCCCGGACCGGACTCCGGTCCGTCCCCGTCGTCCCCTCCGCCCCGGGCCGGCGCTTCCGGCTCCGCCGCTCGGCCGAGCAACGCGGAGCTGCTGGCGGAGCTCGCGGACGGGCCAAAGGCTGCCGGACCCGCGCCTGCCCGCACTCCGCGTCCATCGGTTCCGGCCGGCCCGGGCCCCGGCGCGCGGCCCGCGTCCCCCGCGCCGGCTCCCGCGCGCGAAGGGCTGCCCGCGGGCTGCATCTGGGCCATGGTGATCGCGATCGCGCTTTTCATCTTCTGGGCGATGGGGCGATAGGTCCGCTCTCAAGCGATGCAGGGTCCGTGCGGGGCCAACCCAAGCTTCCGGATAAAGCTCCGGATCCTGGAATTCGTATCCTCTTGCCTTGTGTTACGACCTGCGCGGGCCTAGCCTTTGCCGTACAGGAGGAAACCCCCATGAAAAGACTTTCGACCCTGGTCGGTCTCGTCAACATTCTCGCCTTCATCGCGGTTCTCGGGGTCTTCACCTTGGTCGTCACCACCCGGACACTGTCCCTGGTTCGTGAGGATACGAACGCGCTCCTCGCCGAATGGACAGAGACTTGGGGAGCCCGCATTGACGGCGCGTTCGACAGGCAGTTCGCCTACGTAAAGTTCTTCAAGGCCTATATCGAGAGCACCCTGGACACGGCAACCCTATCCGACGGCGAGACTACCCTCGAGTACTTCGAAAAGCTCAAGGAGGTCGGATCCGGGGTCGTGATACAGGAGAAGCTGGTGGACCTCTACGTCTGGTTCGCACCGGAGTTTACCGACGACATTCAGCATCTATCCATCTATAACATGAAGCTCGACGGGGCGCTTACCTACAGCACCTCAACCCGGTACGCCCGCTCGGACATGACGGGATCCGGCTGGTCGTGGTTCACCGACGCCGAGCGGAACGGCTGGACGATCACCGCACCCTACGATTGGGAGGGATTCTCCGACCGGCTTGTCTCGATCGTGATGGAGCTCAAGATCGGCGGTCGTTTCGTCGGTGTGATAGGCACCGACATGTTCGTGGGGGAATTCCAGAAGGGACTCGATGCCCAGAAGATCCTTAAGACCGGGTACTACGCGGTGCTGGACCAGTCAGGCGATTTCCTGTTCCATCCGACTCTTGCGGGTGAGCCGGCCCGCGCCGCCTTCGGCCCTGAGGGCGAGGAGCTCGTCGCGCGGATCGCGGCCACTGGTCGAGAGTCAGGCGTCGTAGAGCTCGGCTCCGGCTCCGGCGTCCGCTCGGTCGGGTATCGCGCCCTGATGCCCGGATGGTGGCTGCTGGCCATCCCGACCATGCCGGAAATCTATGCTCCCCTCTATTCGCTCGTGGCGACGATGGCCGGCATGGCAGCCGTCGCGATCGCCATCTTCGCCTTCATCGCGATCCTGGTCGGCCGCTCCATCGCCAGGCCGGTATCCGAGGTCTCGCGGATACAGGCGGCGCTTGCGAAGGGCGACTTCACCGTCGTCATACCGAACAGGCTGGGACGACGCGCCGACGAACTGGGGCAGCTTGCGCGCTCGGTGGACCGGATGGTCAGCACCATCTCAGGAGTGGTCCGGGGCGTCAAGGGCGCTTCGGAGGTAGTCCTGAGCGGGGCGGGTGAAATCACCGACTCGGCGTCCGCCTTGAGCCAAGGCGCCACAGAACAAGCCGCTTCCATGGAGGAAGTCTCGAGTTCGATGGAGCAGATGGCCGCGAACATCCGGCAGAACTCCGAAGGGTCCTCCAAGACCTACGAGGTTGCCGCGAAGACCGCGGCCGAGGCCCGGAGCGGAGGAGAGGGGGTCGAAACCACCGTTTCAGCCATCCGGATCATCGCCGAGAAGATCTCGATCATCGACGAGATCGCGCGGCAGACAAACCTCCTCGCGCTCAATGCCGCCATCGAGGCAGCCCGGGCCGGCGAAACGGGCAAGGGTTTCGCGGTCGTCGCGGCGGAGGTCAGGAAACTGGCGGAACGGAGCCAATCCGCCGCCGCGGAAATCTCGGGGCTGTCGGCGGAAACTGTGGGTACCGCGGAGAAGACGCTCGCCATCATCAGGTCCATCGTTCCGTCGATTGAACGCACCGCCGAAATGCTGCAGGAAATCTCGTCCGCGAGCAGCGAGCAGACGATCGGCGCGGAGCAGATCAACAAGGCCCTCGAGCAGCTCGACCTGGTCGTTCAACGGAACGCGGCGGCATCCGAGCAACTTTCCGCGACCGCCGCCACGCTCGAGGAACGTGCGCGGGAACTCGGCGACGAGGTCGCGCAGCGTGTCGCCTCGGCGCGTGCGTCCTTCGGTGCCGCGCTCGACGAGGCCGGTCTGCCCTGGGGCGATGTGGC
>JAKLEE010000305.1 GCA_022703215.1 Spirochaetota bacterium
CCGGTCTTGCCGGTGGTCATTTCGATGCTGCTCAACCGGAAGAAGAGCGCGAAGCGCGCGGCCTGAAAGGTACCGGCGCCGCAGGACGCGGCGCCGGAAGTCACGACGCGCCAGGGATCGAAGCGGAAAGGAACGGCCCGCTGTTCCGAAACCAACGGTGGGCTCCGGAGGAGTCCGCCTCGTTCCAAGTCGATGCGGGCCGTTCCTTGGAGCGGAGAGCCCGACGGCGCCGCAGGACGCGGCGCCGGGGCGCCCGGCTTTATTCCCCGCGGCCAGCGATCAGGTCCCGGTACCAGTAGTAGGAGTCCTTCGGCGTGCGCGCCAGGGTGCGGTAGTCCGTGTGGACGATGCCGAAGCGGCGGCTGTAGCCCCAGGCCCACTCGAAGTTGTCGAGCAGGGTCCACAGGTAATAACCCTTGAGCTGAACGCCTTCGGCTATGGCGCGCGAGCAGGCGCCCAGATGCCCGCGGAGGTAGGCGATGCGCTCCGGGTCGTGGACGCGGCCGTCGACGGGCTTTTCGGGGTCGGGATAGGCCGCTCCGTTTTCGGTGACGTAGAGCGGGAGCCCGGGGAACTCGCGCGCCACCCAGCGGAGCTGGCGCAGGAATCCGTCCGGCACGACCGCCCAGCCCATGTGGGTTTCCGGGTAGCCCTGCGGCACGACCCGGCCGCCGTCCGGCGCGCCCGGGTCGGCGGCGATGGCATGCTCGGTGTAGTAGTTGAGGCCGAGGAAGTCGATCGGCTTCGCGATCTTCTCCAGGTCTCCGGGCTGCACGGGAAAGAGCCCCGCGATGCCCCGCTTCTCGAGCCAGCGCTTCGGATAGCCCTTGCCCGCGAGCGGCCCCGTGAAGACGCGGCTGTCGCGGTCGGCGGCGAGCTCCGCGGCCTCGCGGTCCTCGGGTGCCGAGCTGGCCGGCCGGGGCGTCGAGAGGTTGAGCGTGATGCCGATCTTCCCGCCCCGGCCCGAGCCGCGGAAGGCCTCGAGCGCCAGGCCGTGCGCCAGGTTGAGGTGGTGCACGGCGCGGAGCGCGAGGGTCTCGTCGCGCTTTCCGGGCGCGTGCTCGCCGTACGCGTAGGACAGGTAGCTCGAGCACCAGGGCTCGTTGAGGGTGATCCAGGTCTTCACGCGGTCGCCGAGCGCGTCGTAGCAGGCGACGGCGTAGTCGCCGAGGGCGTAGGCCGTGTCGCGCTCGGGCCAGCCGCCCTTTTCCTCGAGGGGCTGCGGCAGGTCCCAGTGGTAGAGCGTGGCCGCCGGTTCGATGCCCGCTTCGAGCAGGGCGTCGACGAGGCGCTGGTAGAAGTCGAAGCCCTTCGGGTTGCGCCGGCCCCTTCCATCGGGGAATATGCGAGGCCACGCGATCGAGAATCGGTACGAGCCGACGCCGAGGGCCTTCATGAGCCCGACGTCCTCCGCGTAGCGGTGGTAGTGGTCGCAGGCCACCTCGCCCGACTCGCCCGCGTGCACCTTGCCGGGCGTGCGCGCGAAGACGTCCCAGATGCTCTCGCCGCGCCCGTCCTCGCGGGCCGCGCCTTCTATCTGGTAGCTCGCCGCGGCGACTCCCCAGAGGAAATCCTTCGGGAACGAAAGCTCTTCCATGCTGACCCTGTCCTTTCCCGCGCCTCGAGGCGCGATCCATCCGTTTTTCCGCGAGCGGCGCGGCTCAGGCACGTTCCGCGTGGCTCCACCGGAGTTCGCGGAGCTTGACCGCTTTTTCGAGGGCTGCCGCCGTCGCCTTGGCCCCCGGTCCGTCGATCCAGCGCAGAATTCGCTCCCCGCCTGCCTCGAGGTCAAAGCCCGCGTCGTTGAAATGACCGGAGAGCGGGTCCGCGAGCGCTTCGACCCAGAACGCCGGAGCCTCGGACCTCACGACCAGCTCCGGACCGGACGCGCTTTCCGCGACGCGCCACGACAGGCGCGGGTCAGGCAGCTCGCAGCGCTTCGGCTCGACGAGCAGGCGCATGACGCTTCGCCGCGCGGGACGCGCCGCGCCGTCCCGGCCCATGCCCCCGTCCGCCCGACCGATGCCGTTCCCCTTGTGTCGCGCCTCCTCGATAGACGCGGCGAGGTACACGGTTTCCGGCGCGAGCGCCGTCCCGTCGTGCGAGCGGAGCGCGTCCAGGGGCAGCTCCTTGAGGACCCGCGCCGACTCGCCCGCCATGCGGAGCTCCGAGCTCCAGGTGGCCAGGCTCGCCCCGTCGGCGAGGCGCTTGAGCTCGACGCGCAGGGTCCACTCGCGTTCCTCCGCGCCATCCTCCACCAGCACCACGCGCGCGACGCCGTCGCGGACGACCACGGCCAGGAGGGTCGGGTCGAAGAAGCGGCGCGCCTCGCGGTGGAGCAGCCGCGGCGCCAGGTCGTACTCGAGCCCGGACCACGAGGCGACGGGCCAGACGTCGTTGAGCTGCCAGTAGAGCGCGCCCATGCAGCGCGGCCGCAGGCTCCGCCACCACTCGACGGCGGTGCGGATGGCCAGGGCCTGCTGCACCTGCGAGAGGTAGACCGTCGCCTCGAAACCGGAAGGCATGCGGAAGTAGCGCGCCATGGTGGCCAGTATCAGGGCGTTGCCGCGCTCGTGGCGCTGGTGGTGCTCGAAGGCCGGGCTCGTCGGGTTGAGCTGCCCGGGCGGCGCGAAGGAGCGCGCGGTCCTGGGGGAAGGCAGGGCCTGGAACCCGAACTCGGAGACGAAGCGAGGTGCCACCTCCAGGTAGG
>JAKLEE010000306.1 GCA_022703215.1 Spirochaetota bacterium
CTCCTCGAGTAGGTAGACCTTGTCCTTGACGAGGATCTTCCGCTTGCCCTCTTCGACCTCGGTGCCGACGCCGGTGGGGGTCAGGATGCCGCCGAGCCCCGAGCCCGCGGCGCGGATGCGCTCGGCCAGGGTGCCCTGCGGAACCAGCACCACCTCGGTCTCGCCGGCGTTCATCTGGCGCTGGGTCTCGGGGTTGGTGCCGATATGCGAGACGACTACCTTGCGGAACTGGCGGTTCTCCACCAGCACGGCCACGCCGGTCTTGCGGCCGCTCTTGGCGTCCAGGATGGCGCTGTCGTTGCAGACCAGGGTCAGATCCTTCGTGCCGAGCTTCGCGAGCTCCGCGATGACCGAATCGGGCGATCCGCAGCCGAGGAAGCCGCCGACGTGGACGACGTTCCCCGCCTGCACCTTGCGGGCCGCCTCTGCGGCGCTGATGACGGGTTTCTCTACCATGTGCCCTCCGGGAGTCTGCGGGGCGGGCGTCGATTCAGGCGCGGCACCGGAGGGCGCGCGCCCTCGAGCCGCGCGGACCTCGTTCCCGGGAGCCCGCGCACGTTTCCAGTCTAGCACGCTTCCGGAATTCCGTGGCGGAAACCGTGGCGCGAACGCGAAAGCCGTGCAAGAATTGACCCGGGTCATTGACCCGCGTACAGCAGCGGGCCGGGTACCCAGGAGGTATCGCTTGAAAGGACTCACCAATTTCTTCGTGAAGGTGGCCCAGAAGTACCTGCCGGACGCCTTCCTCTTCGCCATCCTGCTAACCGTCATCGCCTTCCTGATGGCGCTCGGGCTCACCGGGAAGAGCGTCGTCGAGATCCTGACCGCCTGGGGCGGCGGACTCTGGGGACTGCTCGCCTTCTCGATGCAGATGACCCTGATCCTCGTCACCGGCCACGCCATGGCTTCGAGCCCGGCGGTCAAGGGCGCGCTCAGGGCCCTGGCCTCCGTGCCCAAGACCCCGGTGGCCGGCCTCATGATGACGGCCTTCGTGGCCGCGGTCGCCTCGTGGATCAACTGGGGCTTCGGCCTCGTCGTGGGCGCGCTCCTGGCGCGCGAAGTGGCCAAGCGCGTGCGCGGCGTGGACTATCCCATGCTCGTCGCGGCGGCCTACTCGGGCTTCGTGGTCTGGCACGGCGGCATCTCGGGCTCCATCCCGCTCGCCATCGCCTCGAAGGGCCACATCGTCGAGAAGCTCATCGGCGTCGTGCCGGTCTCGCGCACCATCTTCTCCGGCTGGAACCTCGCCATCTCGTGGGCCATGATCATCGCCCTGCCCGTCCTCTTCTACTTCATGGGCCGCAAGAAGGACAATGTCGTCCAGGTCGACCCCGCCCTGCTCGAGGACGAGGTCCCGACCCCGCCCCCCGCCGTCCGCACCCCCGCCACGGCCCTCGAGAATTCGTGGATCGTCACCCTGGTGACGGCCGGACTCGGCTTCGCCTACCTGGTCTGGCACTTCGCCACGAAGGGCTTCGACCTCAACCTCAACATCGTCATCACCATTTTCCTCTTCGTGGGGCTCCTCCTGCACTGGCGGCCCATCGCCTACGTGCGCGCGGTCGAGCAGGCCATCAAGGGCGCGGGCGGCATCGCGCTCCAGTTCCCGCTCTACGGCGGCATCCAGGGCATCATGGTCGGCACCGGCCTCGCCGGCATCATCGCCAACTGGTTCATCTCGTTCTCCAACCAGACCACCTTCCCGCTCTTCACCTTCATCTCGGGCGGCGTCATCAACTTCTTCGTCCCCTCCGGCGGCGGCCAGTGGGCGGTCCAGGGACCGATCAACATCCCCGCGGGCGCGGCGCTCGGCGTCGATCCGTCCGTGGTAGCCATGTCGATCGCTTACGGCGACCAGTGGACGAACATGGTGCAGCCCTTCTGGGCCCTGCCGCTGCTCGGCATCGCCAAGCTCGGCATCCGCGACATCATGGGCTACTGCATGATGACCCTGCTCGTGTCGGGCGTCATCATGGGCCTCGGCTTGCTCCTCTTCGTCTAGCTCCGGATTCCTCCGGGAGAGAAGGGGGGGCTTCGCGCCCCCCTTCCCGTCCCGGGCCCTCCCAACCCCCTCCCCGGATCTGTCTCCGAAACCCCATCCCCAAAGGTCAGTCCCCCGAGCTCTGTCCCCGGTGGACAGCCCTTGCGCCGCGGCCGCCTATCCGCGAAATTTTCAACGGCACCCCTTTACCTTTTTGACATGTTGTGGTAAAGTGGTACTCGGATGCCGTTTTAGTACGCCAAGCAAGCCGCTATGGGCGGCGGGGAGGACGATATGAAGAAGCACGTGGCGGCGAATGTCTCGTGGGTGGGCAAGATCGACTGGGAGCTCAAGAAGTTCCACGGCGAGGAGTACTCGACCCACCGCGGCTCGAGCTACAACTCGTACGTCGTCGAGGAAGGGAAGACCGTCCTCATCGACACGGTGTGGATGCCCTTCGCCAAAGAATTCGTCGACAACCTCGAGGCGGAGGGCCTGCTCGCCAAGCTCGACGCCGTCATCGCCAACCATGGCGAGATCGACCACTCGGGCGCCCTGCCCGAGCTGCTCAGCCGCCGCCCCGACTTGCCCGTCTACTGCACCGCCAACGCCGTGAAGAGCCTCAAGGGCCAGTACCACGCGGATTGGGACTTCAAGGTCGTCAAGACCGGCGATTCCATCGACGTCGGCAACGGCAAGAGCCTCGTCTTCGTCGAGGCGCC
>JAKLEE010000307.1 GCA_022703215.1 Spirochaetota bacterium
GGTCGTTCCCCAGAGCGCTCCATCCATTCTCCCATCGTGTCCTCCCGGGAACCATGGTCGCCTGTCCGCGCGAGTCTGGCAAGCGGCTGACGAGCCCGGCCTTGAACCGGGGTGGACGTTTCGGGCATACTGGAGATATCCCGATCAGGCACAAGCGGCGGCGCCCCGACGCGCCGGCAAGGACACTCACAGCATGGTAACCGTCAACGAGCTCGCCCTCGGCTTCGGCGAGCGCATCCTTTTCAAGGACGTCAACCTCGTCTTCAACCCCGGAAACTGCTACGGCATCATCGGCGCCAATGGCGCCGGCAAGTCGACCTTCCTCAAGGTGCTCTCCGGCGAGCTCGCCCCCGACAAGGGCCTCGTAAGCTACCCCGCCAAGCACCGCATGGCGGTCCTTTCGCAGGACCACTTCGCCTTTGAAGAGCACCGCGTCGTCGACACCGTGGTCATGGGCTACCCGAAGCTCTGGTCGGTCGCCAAGGAACGCGAAGCCCTCTACGCCAAGGAAGACTTCACCGAGGCCGACGGCATGCGCGTCTCCGAGCTCGAGGGCGAATTCGCCGAGCTCGGCGGCTGGGAGGCCGAGGCCCAGGCCAGCTCCCTCCTTTCAGGACTCGGCGTGCCCGACCAGTGGCACGAGCGGCTCATGTCCGAGGTCGACGAGGGCATCAAGGTCCGCGTGCTGCTCGCCCAGGCCCTCTTCGGCAATCCCGAAATACTCCTCCTCGACGAGCCCACCAACGGCCTCGACCTCGACTCCATCTCGTGGCTCGAGGAATTCCTCATCGAGTTCCCGAATGTGGTCATCGTCGTCTCGCACGACCGCCACTTCCTCAACGCGGTCTGCACCCACGTCTGCGACATCGACTTCGGCCACATCCGCATGTACCCGGGCAACTACGACTTCTGGTTCCGCATGAGCCGCATGCTCAACCAGCAGCAGAAGGACCAGAAGAAGCGGCGCGAGGAGAAGATGAAGGACCTCAAAGACTTCATCCAGCGCTTCTCGTCCAACGCCTCCAAGAGCCGCCAGGCAACCTCGCGCAAGAAGGTGCTCGAGAAGCTGCAGGTCGAGGACCTCCAGCCTTCGAGCCGCAAGGTTCCCTACGTCGCCTTCAAGAGCGAGCGGGCGGTCGGCAACAACGTCGTGCGCGTCGAGAAGCTCTCGAAGGCCATCGAAGGCGCCGCGAGCCTGGACGATTACTCGGTGATCGTCAACCGCGAGGACAAAATCGCGTTTGTCGGACACGAGCACCTGACGAAGAGCGAGTTCTTCGCCATCCTCGCGGGGGCGGCCGAGGCCGACTCGGGCGACGTCTACTGGGGACAGACCATCACGGTCGGCCACTTCCCCAAGGAGACCTCCGCCTGGTTCGACAACGACCTGTCGCTCACCGAGTGGCTCAGGCAGTTCAGCCCCCAGGACGACGACACCTACGTCCGCTCCTTCCTCGGCCGCATGCTCTTCTCCGGCGACGAGGCCCTGAAGCCCGTGCGCGTGCTTTCAGGCGGCGAGAAGGTGCGCTGCATCCTCTCGAAGCTCATGCTGCAGGGCGCCAACGTGCTCATCCTCGACGAGCCCACCAACCACCTCGACCTCGAGGCCATCACCGCCCTCAACGACGCGCTCATCGACTTCGACGGCGTCGTACTCTTCACCAGCCACGACCACGAGTTCGTCAACTCCATCGCCAACCGCGTCGTCGAGTTCTGCCCGGGCGGTGTCATCGACCGCTGCATGCCCTTCGACGAGTACCTGGCCGACAAGCAGGTGCGCGAGCTCCGCGACCAGTACTACCACGGGCACGTGATCACGGAAATCTAGGGGCGGGCGAGGACAGTTTCCGTTTCAAGAAACGGGGCGCTATATTGTTTATATGAAAAGTAAGGTATGGAAGACGCGGGCGAACCGGATGAGTTCGCTCGCAGGACTTGTAGCGGCGCTTGGCTTCCTGGCGGTGTCGTGCGCGCCGGCGCGGGCGGAAGGCGCGGCGGGCTCCGGCCCTGCCGACGGGACGGCGCTTTTGGCGGAAACGGCCGCCCGGGCGCCGCATCCCTACTCACTGGAAGGGCTCGCGTCGCGCGAATGGGGAACGGGACCTGATCCGGTCATCATCGAGCGGCTCGGGCTCGTGCGCGAGGCCCGGACCTCGGTCATCGAGTACGAAAGCGACGGGAACAAGCTCCGCGCCCTCCTCCAGACGCCCGACCGCGAGCCGCCGCCCGGCGGCTTCCCGGTGGTCCTGATGGCGCACGGCCACGTGCCGCCAGCCCAGTGGAGCACCGAGGGCTCCTACATCTTCCCGAGCTCCGGCTACGCGGCCCGCGGCTTCCTCGTCCTCAAGCCCGACTACCGCGGCCACGGCAAGTCCGGCGGCACGGCCGAGGGCACTTTCCGCACCATCGAGTACTCAGTCGACGTCATGGAGCTGCTCGCGAAGATCCCGTCGATTCCCGGAGCCGATCCGACGCGGGTCTACCTCTACGGGCATTCGATGGGCGGCGAGGTGGCGCTCCGGGTGCTCGCGCTCTCCGACGCGGTCAAGGCCGCGAGCCTCTGGGCCGCGGTCACCGAGCCTTTCCCCGAGAACACCCTGCACTACCTCCGGAAGCGGAACCCCGCGCAGGCCGGGGAGACGCTCGCGCGCATCCGCGCCGAGCTCGGCTCAGTCCCCTTCGCGGCGTTCAGCCCGGT
>JAKLEE010000308.1 GCA_022703215.1 Spirochaetota bacterium
CTCGCGGTTCTCGTAGCAGATCTTCACGGCCTCGTCGGTGCCGTTGAGGATGGCGTCCATGACGCGGAGGGGCAGCTGCTCGAAGGGCGTGTCGAGGGTGAACTTGAAGTGCTTCGCGAGCGCCTCGAAACGCGAGCGGTGCCAGGCCGAGTCCGGATTGTAGGGCACGCAGCCGCCGTCCTCGAAGCTCAGGGACTTGTCGGGAATGATCAGGTCCGGGTCGAACTCGAGGCTCACCCCGAGGCCCGTGCACTCGGGGCAGGCGCCGTCCGGGCTGTTGAAGCTGAACAGGCGCGGCTCGAGCGCGGGCAGGCTGATGCCGCAGCTCGGGCAGGCGCCCTTCTGCGAGAAGAACTCCTCGGCCTCGCCGTCCTGGGTCTCACGGACGACGATGGCCGTCCCCTCGCCCACCGAGAGCGCGGTTTCGATGGCCTCCGCCGCCCGGCGGCGCGAGTCCTCGGACAGCTTGATGCGGTCGACCACTATCTCTATGGAGTGTTTCTTCTGCTTCTCGAGCTTGATCTCGTCCTCGAGGGACACCGTCTCGCCGTCGACGCGCGCGCGCGCGAAGCCCTGCTTCGCCGCGTCCTCGAGGATCTTGCGGTGCTCGCCCTTCTGCGCGTGGATGACCGGCGCGAGCACCTGGATCTTCGTGCCGACCGGCCAGGAGAGCACCGTGTCGAGGATCTGGTCGACGCTCTGCTCCTTGATCTCGCGGCCGCACTCGGGGCAGTGCGGCACGCCGACGCGCGCGAAGAGCAGGCGGTAGTAGTCGAAGATCTCGGTGACCGTGCCCACCGTCGAGCGCGGGTTCCGGTGCGTGGTCTTCTGCTCGATCGAGATGGCCGGCGAGAGGCCCTCGATGTAGTCGAGGTCGGGCTTGTCCATGCGCCCGAGGAACATGCGCGCGTAGCTGGACAGCGACTCCACGTAGCGCCGCTGCCCCTCGGCGAAGATGGTGTCGAAGGCGAGCGAGCTCTTGCCGGAGCCCGAGAGTCCCGATATGACGATCAGCTTGTCGCGCGGCAGCTCGAGGTCGATGTTCTTGAGGTTGTGCTCGCGCGCGCCCTTGATGATGAGCTTGTCCATGGTTGCGGCAGAGCATAGCGCCGCCCCGCGAGGCCGGCAAGTGGGTACTCGTCTTTTGTGTAGTGGATTTTCCGGGGGAATCAGGGGGCGGGAAAGACCAGCGTGAAGCGGGCGCCCTTTCCTGCGCCGATCAGGAGCTCGCCCCGGAGCTGGCCCGCGAGCGCCTCGACGATCGAGAGCCCCACGCCTCCCGCCTTCCCAGGCGCGAAGCCGGGAGGCAGGCCCGGGCCGTCGTCCCGTACCTCGAGGACGAAATCGCCGCCCTGCCGCGCGAAGCGCACGCCGACCCGGACGCGCCCGCGTTCGCCCTTGCCGTACTTGATGGCGTTCATCACGAGCTCGTTGAGCACGAGGCCGCAGGGCACCGCCGCGTCGATCGGGAAGCCCGCCTTCTCCGCGTCCAGGTCGAGCTCGACGTCGCCCGCGGCCGCCAGGCTACGCGTCAGGCGCTCGATGTAGTCGGAAATGTCCACCCGGCCCAGGTCGCCGGAACGGTAGAGCTCCTCGTGCACCAGGGCCATGGCGCGGATCCGGCTCTCGCTCTCGGAGAAAAGCTCGCGCACCGCCGGGTCGTCGAGCGTGCCCATCTTGAGGTGGAGCAGGCTCGAGACGATCTGCAGGTTGTTCTTGACGCGGTGGTGGATCTCCTTGAGCATGGCCTCCTTCTCGAGGAGCGAGGCGGCCACGGTCGCGCGCTGGACCTCGATCTCGCGCGTGCGCTCCGCCACCGCCGCCTCGAGGTTGCCGTAGAGGCGCGCCGTGCGGATGATCAGGGCCAGGACCGAGGACAGGCGGCCGAGCGTGTCGATGACCGTGCCGAGGTTCGCCTTGTCGAGCAGGTCCAGGAGCAGGATGGCGCCGACGGCGTTTCCCGCGTACCTGAGCGGCAGCGCGAGCGAGTCCCCGAGGCCGAGCTCCGCGAGCGCGGCGCCCGCGCGGGTCCCGTCCTCCGGCGAGGCGAAGAAGGGCTCCGCGTTCGCGCGCGCCAGCCCGGCGAGCTCCACGAGGCGCTCGTCCTCGCCGAGGGAGCGGCGGCGCTCCGGCAGGACCGCGAGCAGCGCGAGTTCCGCGGACCGGCCCGGATCCGCGCCTGGATCCGCGTAGACGAAGATGCTTTTCACCCCGACGAGCTGCCGGAGCTCGTGCGCGATGAAGGCGACACACTCGCCCGGCCGGTCGGCCAGCGACATGGTCCGTTCCACGAGGTCGGAGAAAAGGTACTCGAACGCGCTCTCGCTCCGTTCGCCAGGCGCCGGATCGCGGACCCTGGCGGCCGCCTTCTCGGCGATGGGGACGGGGACAGCCGCAGGGACGGCTTGGGAGACGTCAGTTTCCTTCGCGACGGAAGATGCTTCCGCCATTTCCAGGGCGGCCCTGAGCCCGGCCTCGAGACCGCTTCCGTCGGCGCGCTCGACCAGGACCGGCAGGCCGAAGCGCTCGGCGATTTCCGCGAGCGTCGCCTCCGGCACGGGAACTTCGCCGGTATCGACGTAGACGATCTGGCTCATTTCGTCGCGGAGGAAGGATCGGGCGAGCTCCGGGTCGCCGAGGCCCAGCTCGCGCTCGAACACCTCCTCCCAGCGCTCGGCCCATCCCGGCATGAAGA
>JAKLEE010000309.1 GCA_022703215.1 Spirochaetota bacterium
AACACCGCCCGCGCCATGGGCGACGCCCCCGAGGAGGTCAAGCTCCGCCACATCGGCAACTGCCACAAGGTCGACCCGGCCTATGGCGCGGGCGTGGCCCAGGCGCTCGGCATTCCCCTCTCGAAAGCGGGGCTCTGAGCCCCGCGCGCCCGGACCGGCGTGGGCTGGCCCGGGCATCCCGTGGACTGGCCCCGCGCGACGGAGCGCCTCTGCCCCGTCGCGCGGATCAGGCCCCATTCCCGCCCCCGTTCCGTACTGGACTCGGGGGCGGGAATAGTGGTATCATGATACCGAAATGGGGGAACCTGCGATGAACGAAGGAAAACGGCGGCTCGTCATGGCGCTCGGCATGCTCGCCTTCGCCCTCGGCTGGGCCGGCGTCTTCCTGCCGGGCCTGCCGACTACCATCTTCTGGATACTGGCCGCCCTGGCCTTCATCCGCACCAACCGGCGCATGTACGAAAAGGTGGTAGCCCACCCGCGTTTCGGCCCCGGCGTGCGCCGCTTCGTCGAGGAAGGCACCATCAGCCGCCGCGGCAAGCTCGTCTCCATCTCGGCCATGATGGGCTTCGCCACGGTCGGCGCCCTGGCCATGCCCCCGATCTGGCTGAAAATCCTCGTCATCGGCCTCGCCTCAGCGGGCTCGACCTGGGTGGCCCTGATTCCCGCGCCCGAACGCCGCGCCGCGCGCGCCCGGGCGCCCGAGGCGCTGGAAAAGGCGGAGTAGCGCCCGGGCGGCCGAGCGTCGATCTGGAGGGACCGATGGCCACGCACGCTGAACACCTCAAGGATCGGGCGGGCAGGCGCCTGCCCGCCATCTACCTGCCGCACGGAGGCGGACCCTGGAACCTGCCCGGGGGCGACTCGATGGACCTGCCCGGCTATGCCGCGCTCCGTTCATGGATCGGGACTCTGGCGGCGTATCGCGACGCGGGAATGCGCGCCATCCTCATCATTTCGGCCCATTGGGAGGAAGCCGTCCCGACCGTCCACGAGGGCGCGGCCCCGGGGCTGCTCTACGACTATTACGGCTTTCCCGAGAGCGCCTACCGCCTTTCCTGGCCAGCCCCGGGCGAACCCTCGGTCGCGTCCGAGGCGGCCGCCCTGCTCGGCGCCGCCGGTTACGAGGTCGGCCGCGAGCTCGATCGCGGCTACGACCACGGAACCTTCGTCCCCCTCATGATAGCCTTTCCGGAGGCGGACCTTCCCGTGGCGCAGCTCTCGCTCGTCGAGGGCCTCGACCCCGCGACCCACTTCCGTATCGGCCGCGCCCTCGAGCCGCTCCGCGAACGCGGGGTGCTCATACTCGGCTCGGGCATGAGCTACCACAACCTGCGCGGCTTCTTCTCGGGAGGGCCCGCGGTCGCGCGCGACTCGGCGGCCTTCGACGCCTGGCTCGGAGAGGCTGCCGCGATCCCCGACCCCGAGGCCCGGGGGGAGGCGCTCTCGCGCTGGCGCGCTGCGCCGTCCGCGCTCGCCTGCCATCCGCGGAGCGAGCACCTGGCCCCCCTTTTCGTGGCGGCCGGCGCGGGAGGCGCGGATCCGGGCGTCCGCGAATTCGGGGGAGCCCTGATGGGCGCCACGGTCTCGGGCATCCGCTTCGGCTGAGGCGGAACCGTGCGACGCCGCGCTTGCCCCGCGCGACCGTTGAAGCGACAATCGGTGCCGGAAGCGGTCGGCGGATGCCGCCGTTCCGGGAGAGAATCATGAGGAAGATCATCGCGGCCGTGCTGCCGCTCGCGCTGGTGCTTGCGGCGGGGGCCCAGGACTGGACCCTGAAAGATCTCGGCGTCGGGCTCGTGGTCGAGGACGCGACCTACGCGGAAAAGCTGACCATAGCCGAGCGCGGCGACTCGTTCGACCTGAAGGCCCTCTACGAGAACGGCGCCCTGGCCGGCACCTATCGCGGCAAGCAGCGCTTCGCGGCCTTCATCCAGGGGCCGGCGGCTGATCACCCCGTCTGGTACTGGTCCTGCATCATGCGCTTCCCCGACGGCAAGACCGCCGAGTTCGGTCCCTACGGCTTTTACGCCGCCGGGCACGGCACCCTGGCCATTCCCGCCGGGGGCTACACGGAGGGCGCCTGGGAGCTGGCCTTTTCGATCCGCCATCGCGACACCAAAGAAGTCCGTCAGGTCGGCACGGTGAAATTCACGACCACTTGGGGCGCACCCGCTGCGGGCGCGACGCCGGGCTGGAGGCTGCTCGACTCGGGCGTCGGCATCTACGACCAGACCAATTACGACACCGTGCTGGCGATCGTCGAGCGGGGCGAAACCTGGTCGCGCTCGAAGCTCTACGAAAAGGGCTACTTCGCCAACCGGAGCCTCGTGTTCGGCGCCTGGCTCAAAGGTCCGCCGACGGCGGAGTACCTGGACCCCAGCGGCCGGCCGAGCTGGATGTACGGCTTCACGCTCACGGAGCCGGGGAAAGCGCCGCTCGATTTCGGTCCCTACAACTTCTACGCGCCCGGCTTCGCCACCGCCTTCATCAACTGCGCGTCGGGCTCCCTCGGCGCCTGGAAACTCGACTGGTACCTCGTTAACCGCGCGACGAGCCAACGCGTCCCCGTAAAAACCCTGGGCTTCACGTTGACGGAATAGGAACAGCGTAGAAGAGGCTCACACAAAGACACCAAGGCACAAAGGAAGAGCAGGAAATCTACCGACTGAACC
>JAKLEE010000031.1 GCA_022703215.1 Spirochaetota bacterium
CCTTCACGGAAAGAAAAACGCCGCAGGCCCGAGGGGCCCGCGGCGTTCGCTTTTCTCCAAAACGTCAAAGCGATCTAGCAGGCACACCTCTCCCTTCGAAGGGAAACGTCGGATTTGACGTTTCCGGCGAAGGAAAGCCTGCTCGCTATCATTGGAAGCCAGCCTAGCGCCGCTCCGCGCTTCCGTCAAGCGCGAAGGCGCGGGAAGGCGACGGAAAGCGAAAGCTCCGGAAGCGCTCAACCGGCGGGGGGCAGCCGGCTCGGTCCGAAGTCCTCCGCGATCAGATCCATGTAGACGACGTCGTGCCAGGCGCCGGCCCAGAAACGCGCCTTCCTGCGGCGGCCGATTTCCCTGAAGCCGACCTTCCGGTAGCAGGCGGCCCCCGCGGCGTTGAAGGCGAAGTACTTGAGCATGAGGTTCCGCACGCCGAGCGCGTTGAACGCGTAGTCCGCGAGGAGGCGCAAGGCCTCGGTGCCGTAGCCCTTTCCCCGCGCCTCGGCCGGGCCGATGAAGATGCCGATCTCGGCGCTCGAGTCCGGGTAAGAAAGGTCGTGGAGCCCGACGTTCCCGACAAGCTCGCCCGTCCGGTTCTCGACGATCGCGTAGGTGTGCTCGCCGGCGAGCCGCTCGAGGATTTCCCGTTCCTTCCCGAGCCCGATCTGCTTCGTCGCGAGCAGGAGGTAGCGGGTGGTGGAGAGGTCGTTGAGCCACGCGGCGTATTTCGGGGCGTCGTCGGGGTCGATGGGCGAGAGCGAGACGAGCTCGCCCCGCAGCTTGGGGAAGTACACGCGGCTCCTCCTATGCCCTGCCGGATGCATCGGCCCGCGAGGCCTGCCCGTGCGCCGCTTCCCGTTCCGCCACAAGTTCGCGGGCGCGTGCGAGGGCGGCGTCGATGTGGTCGACCACGTTCGCCGCGCCTAGGGCGTCGGCGAGACCCGCGCGCTCCATGGCCTTGCGCGGTTGTTCACGCACGCCCGAGAGGACGAGCGCGGTGTTGTGCTTCAGGCAATGGCGATGGAACGACTCGAGCGCGTTGATGCCGGTCGCGTCGATCGAAGGGACGCGGCGCAGGCGGAGTATGAAGACGTGCGGTTCCTTCGACACCTCTCCGAGCGTATCCTGCAGGCGGTCCGCGGTCCCGAAGAAGAAGGGTCCGCGCACCTCGAAGACCTCGACGCCCTTCGGCACCGCCTTCTTTGCGGTGGCGTCCGGATCGTCGGGCGCATCCTTTTCCTCGCCGAGCGGCGCGATGCCGAAGGTCTCGTTGACGCGCTTGACGAAGAGCAGCACCGCGAGGAGCAGTCCGAACTGCACCGCCACGGTCAGGTCTATGGCAACGGTCAGCGAGAAGGTCAGCAACATGACGAGGAAGTCCGATTTCGGCGCCCGCCGCATGCCGAGGAAGCGCTCGAGCTCGCTCATGTCCCAGGCCACCATGAGGAGCACCGCGGCGAGGCTCGCGAGCGGAATGGCCGAGGCGACAGGGGCGAGCAGCAGGGTGAAGGCCAACAGCACCGCGGCGTGCACGAGGCCCGAGACGGGGCTCGTGGCGCCGTTCTTGATGTTGGCGGCGGTGCGCGCTATGGCGCCGGTGGCGGGTATGCCGCCGAGCAGGGCGCTCGCGAGGTTCCCCAGGCCCTGGGCGACAAGCTCGGTGTCGGAATCGTGGCGGTCGCCTTTCATGCCGTCCGCCACGACGGCGGACAGGAGCGACTCGATGGAGCCGAGCAGGGCTATGGTCAGGGCGCTCGGCAGCACCTCGCGGATCAGGGACCAGGAGACAGTGGGCAGGCCGAAGGCCGGGAAGCCGCGGGGCAGCTCGCCGTAGACCGAGCCGACCGTAGGCGCGTCGAGCTTGAGAAGGAAGGCGACCGCGGTGACGGACGCGATGGCGAGCACGGCGGCCGGAACGCGCGGCGCCAGCTTCCGCACCAGGATGATGCCGACCAGGGTGGCGGCGCCGAGGGCCAGGCTGACAGGCGAGAAGCTCGGCGCGTATTCGACCGCCTGCGCGAGGCGCTCGAACACCTCGGAGCCGGGTTCGGGAACGCGGAGGCCGAAGAAGTCGCGGAGCTGGCCGACGGCTATGACGACGCCGATGCCCGTGGTGAAGCCGGTGGTGACCGGATAGGGGATGTACTTGACCAGCTTGCCGACGCCGGTGACGCCCATGGCCACGAGGATGAGCCCGGCCAGGAAGGTGGCGACGATGAGGCCCGACATGCCGTGCCGCGCGATCACGTCCGCGATGATGACGACGAAGGCGCCGGTCGGTCCGGACACCTGGTACTTCGAGCCGCCGAGCGCCGCGATGAGGCCGCCGGCCACGATGGCGGTCCAGAGGCCCTGCGCGGGCGTGGCGCCGGCGCCGATGGCGAAGGCCATGGCGAGCGGCAGCGCGATCACGCCGACGGTCAGGCCCGAGGCGACGTCCTTGCCGAAGCGGGCCGGGCCGTAGCCCTCGCGGAACGCGCCGACGAGGGCCGGCTTCCAGCGCGATGCGAGCGAACGGAGAAAACTGGTTTGCATGGTGCGTCGAGCTTGCGTCCGCCCGCGCGCGAGGGTCAAGCCCCCGGGCTTTCTCCGGCGCAATCCCCGACGCATCCGCCGGCGCCTTCCCCCTTGATCGCTTGCGCCGCGGGAGCTCCGCTTACGGATAGCCCTCCGGATCGGCGCCGGGCAGGCCGGGGGGGAAGAAGACATAGTCGCGGAAGGCCTCGCCCGGGTTGCCGTCGGCGTATGGATATTTCTCGTTGGCGTTGGCGTGGCAGGTGATGCAGAAGGCGCTTTCGAAGACCTGCTCGGCGCCGGTCGCGGGGTCGAGCATGCCCCAGACCCAAGCGCCGCGCGCGGACGGGTCCGCGGGCGACTTGACCATGAAGTACACCTTCGCCGGCGCACCCTCGACGGCGCCGCGCGGCCAGGCTTCCTTGACGACTATCGATCCCGAAGGAAAATCCACGTCGCCCGCCGGATCGGCGCGGCGGACGGTCCGGAACGCCAGGGCGTTCGCGCGAATGACGCGGAAATCGTCCATGTGGCCGGGTATCGGGTAGTCGAGCGCGGCCGCGGTCGTGCGCCGCCACGACGCGTAGTCCGGCGGCAGGAGCGGATCGCGCGCTTCGGACTTCGCGCAGGAAAGCGCCAGGGAGAGCGCCGCCAGGACCGCCGCAATGGGCAGGCCGCGGGTGGCCGGGATGGCCCTCGCCGCCTTGCTCGCCGAACATTCGACAAAGTCCGCGCCCGCCTGCCGTCTCCGGTCCTTCGCCGCGCGGCTCATCGCGGGGCCTCCGTGCCGTAATCAAGGTAGTAAACGATCTGCCAGTCTTCCTTGCCCTTGAGCCGCGTGCGGAAGGGCCCCTTGAATGGCAATGACCGGGCCGCGTCCCGGGTGGCGCGGCAGGCGATCACCTCGCCGCCCTTCGCGAGCGCGCAAAGGCGCGAGGCGACGTTGACCGCGTCGCCGATCACAGTGAAATCCGCCCGGCGCTCGGAGCCGATCATGCCGTGGATGACCTTGCCGGTCGCAAGCCCGGCGCCGACGCGGAGCCCGTCGTAGGCGCCGTTCCCGCGCCCGTCCTCCACCTCGCGCCGGATTTCCGCGGCGGCCTCGAGGGCGCGGCGGGCGGCGTCCTCCCCCGAGAAGACCGCCACCACCTCGTCCCCCACGAATTTGTCGACATCGCCGCCGTGCGCATGGACGATGGCCGACTGGCGCTCGAGCAGGCGGTTCAGCACCTCCACGACGCGCTCGGGCTCCGTGCGCTCGGTATAGGCCGTGAAGCCGCGCACGTCGGTGAAGAGCAGGGTCCGCTCGTCCCGCTCCGCGCGCTCCCCGTCGGCGCCGAGCGAGTCGATGGTGCCGCTCGACACGTACTTCGCGAGCTGCGCCCGTTCCCGCAGGCCCTTCACCATGCCGTTGACCGTCGCGGCCAGGGCGCCGATCTCGTCGGAGCTCCGCGGCACGACCTGGCCGTCGAAACGGCCGTCCGTCACCTGGCGGCAGAGGGCGCCGATCTCGCGCACGGGCCGGACCACGACGGTGCGCATGAAGCGGCCGATGAGCAGGGCCAGGAGCAGCACGAGGAGCACGAAGCCCCCGCCCGTGCCCGCCACGGTCAGGCTTTGCAACAGGGCGAGCTCGGTGACGTCGGCGCGCAGGTCGATGACACCGCGTATGGTGTGGTCGGCCCCGTGGCAACCCGTGCACTTCGGCAGGTTCACGAGCGGCCGGTAGATGCGGTAGAAGCTCCGGCCCCCCGTGACCTCCGTGAAGAAGACGTCGGAAGGCGGCACGGCGGTCGCGGCGGCGAAGCGGGCCTGGTCGGGCGGCACCACGACGTCCGGCATGCCGTCCCGCGGCGCGAAGCGAACGCGCCCGAGGCGGGCGTTGACCGCGTCGATGGTCGTCCCGTCGGAGAAGGCCGACCGGCCGTCGGCGCGGTAAAGCTCCACGCGATAGTCGGGCGAAAGCAGGCGCACGTCCTCGAAGAAGGCCACGGCGATCGGCGCCTCGCCCGGCAGCATGAAATTCTCGATGGCCGCGTAGAGGAAGTCGGCCTGGTCCTCGAGCGAGCGCCGAGTCGTCTCGCGCCGTGCCTCCACGAGCGACCAGGCGAAGACGAAGGCCGTCGCCCCGAGCCCGATGGCCAGGATGACGGCGATGATGCGGTTGATCTTGCCGGCCAGGCTCGCGGGGCGCTTGCCCGCCGCTTCCCGTTCGCGTTTACCCATGCGTCCATCGTACAGCCCGGCGGGAGAAATGCAAGCCGCGAGGTCCCGAGGTCGTCTATATTGTTGGCATGGACATGTACGACGGCCTCGCGGAGGCCTACGACGAGATCTTCCCCGTAAATCCCGCCACCCTGGCCAGGCTCGAGGCCCTCGGCGTCGGGCGCGCCTCGCGCGTGCTCGACGTGGGCTGCGCGACGGGCTCCCACGTCATCGAACTGGCCCGCCGCGGCGCCGACGCGTTCGGCGTCGACCCGGCGGAAGCCCTGGTAGCCCGCGCGCGCGCGCGCGTATCGGAAGCCGCCGCCGCGGGCGCCTTCCCGCCCGGCACCGCGGAGCCCCGCTTCGGCGTCGCGGGCATGCTGGACTTCGCGCGCTTCGCGGGCGCGGGACCTTTCGACGCCTTGCTCTGCCTCGGCAACACCCTGCCCCACCTCGGCAGCGCCGCGGAGCTCGCGTCATTCCTGGAGGCCTCGTCCGCCGCGCTCGAGGACGGCGGCCTCCTCGTGCTGCAGGTCCTCGACTACGGCACCCTGGCCGCGACAAGGCCGGAACGCCTGGCCCCGGTGGAGACCGGGCGGTGGCGCTTCGATCGAGCCCTCCGCTGGCTGGAGGACGGGCGCGTCGAGTTCTCCACCCGCCTCGCATCCCGTGACGGAAATGTGACGCGCGGAGGCTCCACCATCCTGACGCCCTTCACGCCGGCGGCCATCGCCTCGGCGCTCGCCGCTGCAGGCTTCGTGGGCATCGAGCCGCGGGGCGGCTGGAGCGGCAAGCCCTTCGAGCCCGGCATCGATCCGGTCGTGGTCGTGGAGGCGCGCAGGCGCGATCGGTCGACGGCCGCGCGGCGCTGACCGGAAAAAAAACGCCGCGCCCCGGAGGGGGCGCGGCCGCCGCATGTGCGCTCGCAGCGGAGCCGGCTTTCAGAATTCCTCGAATTCCTCGTCGAGCTTGTCGGCCCCGCCCTTCCGGGGCGCTATGCCTCGAGGGGGCTCCTTGGCCGACGCGTACCGCGGCGCCGGGGACTCTTTCGGCGCGGCTTTTGCGGTCTCGGGAGCGTCCGGCGCGGGCCTGGATTTCGGTTCCGGCTTCCCCGGCTTCGGTTCCGGTCCGCCAGCCTTGGTCTCCGGGCCCGCTTTGGCCGCCCTGGCTTCGAAGCGCGGCTCGGACTTGGCCGCGCCGACACCCCTCGGCGCCAACGCGGCTTGCCGCTTCGGGGCAGCCTGGGCCCTCGCGCCGGCCTTCGCTTCCGCCGCCCCGGGGGAGCCAGATCCCTTGGCCAGCTTGAAGAAGCCGACCAGCTCGACGAGGAGCTCGGCCTGCGCCGCCAGCTCCTCGGCGGTGCTCGCCAGTTCCTCGCTCGACGCGGCGTTCCGCTGCACCACCTGGTCCATCTGCTGGATGCCCTTGGAAATCTGGTCCGTGCCGTTCGACTGCTCGCCGGAAGCCGCCGCTATCTCCTGGATCAGGTCGGCGGTCTTCTTGATGTCCGGCACCAGCTCGTCGAGGCTTCGGCCCGCCTCGGCGGCCACGACCACCGAGTTCTTCGACAGCTCCACGATCTCGCCCGCGGCCCGCTGGCTGTTCTCGGCGAGCTTCCTGACCTCGCTCGCGACCACCGCGAAGCCCTTGCCCGCTTCGCCCGCGCGCGCCGCCTCGATGGCCGCGTTGAGGGCCAGCAGGTTGGTCTGCCGCGCGATCTCCTCGATGATGCCGATCTTCTCCGCGATCTTCCGCATGGTCTCGACGGTGCGCGCCACCGCGCCGCCCGACGCGTCCGCGTTGACGGCCACGCGGCGGGCCAGGGCGTCCGCCTGGGCCGTGTTGTCCGCTGTCTGCTTGACGGTCGAGGCCAGCTCTTCCGTCGAAGCGGAGATCTCCTCGACGCTGGCGGCCTGCTCGTTCGCGCCCTGCGAGAGCGACTGCGCCGTCGAGGACAGGTCCTGGCTGCCGTTGGCCACCTGCGAGCTCGCCGCGTGGATGCCGGTCGCGGTCTCCGTGAGCTTCACCACCATGCGGTCGAGCGAGCGTCCCATGACGCCGAGCTCGTCGCTCCGCGCGACGATCTTGCGCGAGTACGCGTAGTCGAGCCCGGTCAGCGCCAGGTCGCCCGAGGCGAGCAGGTCTATGCCGTCCTTGATGGTCACAACAGGCTTGACGATGCTGCGCGCAATCAGGATCGAGGCCAGGAGCACCACAAGGATCGAGAGAGCGGAGATGATCAGCATGACGCGCATGACGGCGTCCGCGGTTTCGTCGAGCTCGGTGCTCGGCAACGAGGCGATCATGGTCCAGCTCGGGGTGCCGGGGATGGTGGCCCAGAAGGCGGTCATCGGTTCCTTGTCATGTCGGATGTAGGTGCCGACTCCCGTCTCCTCGTCGATGATCTTCCGGCCGAGCGCCTGCATGCCGACATAACCGTCCTTGTCGGACTCGAGCACGTTGAAGGTCAGGATGTACTTCGGGTCCGGATAGGCGATGGCCAGCCCTTTCGAGTCGATCACCCAGAAATAGCCCGAGTGGCCGACCTTGATCGAATCGACTATCGCGCCGACCTTGTCGAAGAGCACCTGGTAGCCGATGAAGCCGCGCGTCGCGCCGTCCTCGCCCTTGACCGCGTGCACCACGTTGGTCACGGGCAGGTTGGTGTCGCGCGAGAGCACCGGCTCGCCGATGACGAAGTCCTTGGCGCCGGAGAAGATCTCCTTGACGTAGGCGCGGTCGGCGATGTTGCCGCCGCCGCCCTTCGCCGTGAAGAAGTCTCCGTTCGGCCAGCACCAGAACACCAGGTTGACATAGTCGGGCTTGATAGCCTGGAGCTCGCCGATCGCGCGCTTGATGATTTCCTCGTCGCCCACGACGAGCTGGTTCTTGACCGCGTGGAAGGAGAGCTGGACTTCCATCGAGTCGAAGAGCTGGCCGATCGTGTCGTTGTGCGAGGCGACGATCTCCTCGGTCAGCGAGCTCACCTCGTCCAAGACGTGGGAGTCCACGGTCACATTGACCGCGATCACGAGGAAGACGACCATGCCGACCACCACGGCGCCGAACATGAGCGCGATGCGGGACATCAAGCCGAGTTTCATGGATTCCCCCGATACCCCATTTTCCGGCAGTCCGGACGGTCCGGGTCCGATCCCGGCGCCTTGGGGGCATGCTGCTGCTTGGAGTATGGTGCCGCGCCGGGGGAATATCAAATATCGGGGGAGTATCGACGCTAGTCTTTCACGGCCTCGATCGAAACGGCGAGCCGGGTCTCGGGGTCGATCTCGACCAAGGCCCCGCGGATGGTCGCGGCGCCTTCGGCAACCTCCATCTTGAGGGGCATCTGGGAGACGGAACGTCGGACGCAGGTGTCGACCTTCATGCCGATGACCGAGTCGACGGGACCGCACATGCCCAGGTCCGTCAGGCAGGCGGTACCCTTCGCGCTGACGCGAGCGTCGGCCGTCTGCACGTGGGTGTGGGTGCCGACCACGGCCGCCACAGCGCCGTCGAGATGGAAACAGAGCGCTTCCTTCTCCTCGTTCGACTCGGCGTGGAAATCGACGAGCACCACGGCGAGCGCTTCGGCGCCGGCCGCCGCGAGCTTTTCGCCCGCGCGGAAGGGGCAGTCGATGGCCCGCATGCGCTCGCGTCCCTGGAGGTTGCAGACGAGCCAGCGGACCCCGGACTTCTCCACGAGCACGGAGCCCCGGCCCGGGGCGCCTTCCGGATAGTTTGCCGGACGGATCAGGCGCTCCTCGGACTCCAGCAGCTCCGCGTAGCCCTTCTTCTCCCAGACGTGGTTGCCGCTCGTGACGACGTCGACGCCGGCGTCCAGGATGCGCTCGAGCTCAGGCGCGGCGATGCCGAAGCCGCCGGTGGCGTTCTCGCCGTTGGCCACGACGAGGTCGGCGCCCGTGGCGCGGATGAGGGCCGGCAAGCGCTTCTCGAGGGCCGCGACGCCCGCCTCGCCCACCACGTCCCCCAGCATCAAAACCCGCTTCGTCCCGCCCATAAGGTCTCCCTAAAAAGAAGACCACGGAGGCACGGAGTCACGGAGCCGAAGAGGGAGGAAGAATACGGCAAGAGGACCGATCCCGATCCCGCTTCGCTTCTCCTCTTCTCTTTCTCCGTGTCTCCGTGCCTCCGTGGTATGTCTTACCGTTCGTTCTACCTGGCGTATTCCACGATGCGGGTCTCGCGGATGATGGTCACCTTGATGCGGCCCGGGTAGCGCAGCTCGCTCTCGATCTTCTTGGCTATCTGGCGGCAGAGGTCGCGGGCGCCCTCGTCGGACACCTGGTCGGTGTTGACGAGGATGCGGAGCTCGCGGCCGGCCTGGATGGCGTAGGCCTTGTCGACTCCGCCGAAGCCCTCGGCGATGGCCTCCAGGTTCTCGAGGCGCTTGACGTAGTTGTCGAGCGTCTCGCGGCGGGCGCCGGGCCGGGCCGCGCTGATGGCATCCGCCATCTGCACGATTACCGACTCGATGCAGCTCGGCTCGACGTCGGCGTGGTGGCTGCCGATGGCGTTGACCACGCGCGGGTCCTCGCCCATCTTCCGCGCCAGCTCCATGCCGACCTCGGCGTGGTTCTGGTCGGAGTCGGTCTCGATGCCCTTGCCGATGTCGTGGAGCAGGGCGCCGCGCTTGGCGATCTCGCGGTTGGCGCCGACCTCGGCGGCCAGCATGCCCGCTATGACGGCCACTTCCTTCGAATGCGCCAGCACGTTCTGGCCGTAGCTGGTGCGGAAGTGGAGGCGCCCGAGCGACTTGATCAGCTCCTGGCCCAGGTTGTGGAGCCCCAGGTCGAAGACGACCTTCTCGCCTTCCTCGTAGATCTTCTGGCTGATCTCGCGCGTGACCTTCTGCACCACCTCCTCGATGCGGGCGGGGTGGATGCGGCCGTCCGCGATGAGGCGCTCGAGCGATACGCGCGCGATCTCGCGGCGCACCGGGTCGAAGCAGGAGATGACCACCGCCTCGGGCGTGTCGTCGATGATGACGTCGACGCCGGTCAGGGTCTCGAGGGTGCGGATGTTCCGTCCCTCGCGCCCGATGATGCGGCCCTTCATCTCGTCGCTCGGCAACGACACGCTCGTGACGGTCAGCTCGGCCGTCACGTCCGTGGCCAGCCGCTGCATGGTCGTGACCAGGATGTCGCGCGAGCGCTTCTCGGCGGCGAGCGTCGCCTCCTGCTCGATTTTGTTGATGATGATCTGCGCGTCGTGCTTGGCCTCGTTCTCGAGGCCCTGGATGATCAGCTTGGTCGCTTCCTCGACGGAAAGGCCGGAGATGCGCTCGAGCTCCGCCCGGTAGCGCTCCTCCTGGCCCGCCAGGAAAGCCTCGCGCGCGGCGATGCCCTTCTCGCGCTCCTCGAAGGCCAGTTCCTGGTCCTCGACGATCTTGGTCTTGCGGTCGAGGGTCTCTTCCTTCTGCTCGATGCGGCGTTCGAGCCTCTGCAGCTCGGCCCGACGCTCCCGATTCTCCCGTTCCTGCTGGTTCCGTTCCCGAATGAGGGTTTCTTTGGCTTCGAGGAGTATTTCCTTGCTCTTCGCCTCGGCCTCTTTAACCGCTTCCTGACGAACTCGCTCCGCCATCTGCTCGGCGGAGGTAAGCTGGAATCTGGCGTAAAGCCAGCGTATCGTCCATCCAAGGATCAGACCGACCAGCGGGAGGGACACGTACAACAATGCGGTCATGGTTCCCCCTGCTCTCGAACTATTTTTGACGATTATAGCGATACCCCGCCGATTGTCAAGGAACGCCGCCTCCCCGACCCGCAGCCATTCCCCGGCCCTGGAAGGAAATCCCGCACGCTCGTTGACGGCGCGGGCGCGAGGGCATACACTTTTTTCCAAGCCGGACCCCTGGAAGGGGGCGGCCAGCGGTCTTTCACAGAGGACGGTTCCTCGCTTCGAACGCATTCCGAGAAACGGGGCTTCAGCGTTCGCACGGCGGTTTCGGCCCGACGGCGGCCGGCCCCGCCATTCCCCTTCGTCCAGAGCTGGTGGCCGACAGCGCCCCCGCCTTCCTGTTTCGCCGATAAGTACGGGCTTCAGAACCGCCCCGAGAGTCGATCGCCGGTCCGCCTGAGCGCGGGCCGAGCAACCCGCCCGTCCACGGGCGGGGCGAGTCGAGGATTTCCCCGAATGTCCAAGAAGGTGTACGTCGGCAACATGAATTACGGCACGACCGAGACGAGTCTCCGGAACCTCTTCGCCCAGTACGGCGAGGTCGGTTCCGTGAACATCATCGTCGATCGCGTCACCGGCAGGGCCAAGGGCTTCGGCTTCGTGGAGATGCCCGACGACGCCGCCGCCATGGCGGCGATCGCGGCACTCGACGGACAGGAGTTCGAAGGCCGCCAGCTCCGCGTCAACGAGGCGCAGGAGCGGCCGAAGGGCGACCGGCCGTACAGGCCGCACTCCTACTGAAGCGCCCGTAACGGGTACGGCGTCGGACGCCGTTCCCTGGAGCCCCCGGAAGCCGTCGCCCGGGGGCTTCCTTTTTTAAAGGCGGCTGCCG
This sequence comes from Spirochaetota bacterium, assembly GCA_022703215.1. GTDB lineage: Bacteria > Spirochaetota > Spirochaetia > Treponematales > UBA12059 > JAFGNN01. The sequence goes on from JAKLEE010000031.1 coordinate 11,243, forward strand.
GCCTCAGATATCCGCTTCGCCCTCCCACCGGCTTTCTGGCGGGAACGTGAAGCCGAGCGCCGCGAGGACCTCGACGAAGCGCCCGGGCAGGGGCGAGACGAGGGTACGCGGTTCCTCGCCCGGCGCGAACGAGAGCCGGAGGCGCCGCGCATGCAGCATCAGGGTCGCCGCCGGAAAGCGCGCCGAAGCCCGCCCGTACACCGGGTCGCCGAGGATGGGGCAGCCGAGCTGGCGCAGGTGGACCCTGAGCTGGTGGGTGCGCCCCGTGCGGAGCCTGAGCGCGACGAGCGTGAAGGTTTCGGACCCGACGCGGCGCTCCGAGAGCACCTTCCATTTGGTGATCGCGAGCTTGCCGGCGGAGCCGTCCGCCGGGGCCACGACCGCGAAGCGCTTGCGGTCGCGCGGATCGCGGCCGAGGCGGTTCTCGACGAGGCCCTCGGGGGCGGGCAGGCGGCCCTGGACCACGGCCAGGTAGTCCTTGCGGGCCGTCCGCTCGCGGAACTGGGCGGCCAGGAACTCGAGGGCTTTTTCGTCCTTGGCCGCGACGATGAGCCCCGAGGTGTCCTTGTCGAGGCGGTGCACGATGCCGGCGCGCGGAGGGACGGGGGAACCGTCGCGGACCAGGCGACCGAGCAGGGCGTTGGCCAGGGTGCCCGTCCAGTTGCCCGCCGCGGGGTGGGTCACCATGCCCTGCCGCTTGTCCACGACGAGGACCGAGCCGTTTTCGAAAACGACGTCAAGCGGGATGTCCTCGGGGAGGAAGGCACGCTCTTCCCCGTCCTTCCAGGCCAATTCGAGGAGCTCGCCGCCTGAGAGAAGGGCCGAAGGCTTGGCGGCCTTGCCGTCGACGCGGGCCGACTCGAGGCGGACCTTGAGCTGCGAGCGGGTGAGGAGGGCCAGGCGCTCGGCCACGTAGCGGTCGAGGCGGAGCGGGGCGTCGAGCTCGACGCGGCCCGAGTATCGTCCCACGGAGCCTCCGGACGCGTCGCCTTGCGTCCGGGGCGCGCATCGTATAGGGTGGAATGCCGGTCCGCCGGCAGTATAGGGGTTCGCGGACCGGAGCTTCAAGCGGAGGAGGCTAATCCGATGTGGGAAGAGCGCGACATCCCCGGCAGGGGAACGCTCGCATGGCGCTTCGCCGAGCGGACCATACGCGTCCGCGCCGCCGGCTCCGGCCTCGAGGTGGCGGAGGAGGCTTCGTCCGGCGAAGGCGCGGGAACGGTGGCGGTATCGCGCGCGGTTCCCGCGGGCCTCTCCTGGCGGCGGATCGGGCTCGAACGCGAACCTCAAAGAGCGCGCCTTTCGCCCCGCATCCCCGACAAGCCCTGGCTCGTCCTCTTCGGCCCGGTCCTCGAGCTGGCACCCAGGACGACAGCGCGGGGCTGGGTACGCGCGCCGCTCCAGGCCGACCTGGTCGCGGACGGCACGCCCCTGCTCCGCGAGCTGACCCTCGGCTTCCCGAAATCAGCCTGGTTCGGAGCCCCGCAGAACGGGATGCTCTGCGTCGCGGCCCGGAGCGCCTTCACCGAGGCGCCCGAGGCCCCGCCCGGCTGGATAGCCCTGCCCCTCACCGTCCGCAACGAGACTTCCGAGCGGATCGAGCTTGCGCGGCTCTGCGTGTACGGCGACCCGATCGGGGCCTGGGGACGCGCGGACGGGGCGGCGGTGCTGGGCGACGCGCTCGACTGTGCCGTGGGCGACTCGGGAACCCGGGTATCCGCGCGGCACGGACGGCCCCCGACGGAGCTGCTCGGGCCCGACGGCGTCGAGCTCCTCGCGCCGCGGCAGAGCGCCCAGGACCGATTCTTCGCGCGCGGCTTCGAGCTGCTCCGCGTGATCGCCGGAATGTAGGCAAAGGAAGCAGGATGAACGGATCGGACCTCGTCGCCACGGCACCCGCAGCCGACGCGGCGCCGGCCGCGGACGCCGCGTTGCCGGATCTCCTCGAAATCGCCAGGAGCTTCATCTCGACCCAGGCCCTGGTCACCGCGCTGAAGGCCCTGGCCATCGTGGTCATCGGGCTCGCGCTGGTGCGCCTGGCCGCCATGGTAACGGGCAGGCTGGCCCGCGGGCGTCTGCAGGGCCGCGGGCCCGACCTCGCCGTGCGGGCCGTGCGCTACGCGGGCTTCACGCTGGTGGCCGTCAACCTGTTCGAGGTGCTGGGCATCGACCTGTCGGCCCTGCTCGGCGCGGCGGGCATCGCGGGCGTGGCCATCGGCTTTGCGGCGCAAACCTCCATGTCGAACCTGATTTCGGGCATCTTCCTGCTGTCGGAGAAAGCCTTCGCGCCGGGCGACGTCATCCAGGTCGACGCGAGCCTCGGGGTGGTGGAGGCGGTGGACCTGCTCTCGGTCAAGCTCCGCACCTTCGACAACCGCCTGGTCCGCATCCCCAACGAAACCATGGTGAAGTCCAACATCGTCAACGCGACGCGCTTCCCGGTCCGTCGCGTGGACATCCCCGTCAGCGTGGCCTACGGCACGGACCTGGGCCGCGCTCGCGAGATCCTCCTGGAACTGGCCGCCGCCAGCCCCCTCGTACTGGCGGAGCCGGAGCCGCTTTTCGTCGCCGACGGTTTCGGGCCGAGCGCGATCAATCTCCTCTTCGGTCCGTGGGTGAGGAAGGAAGATGTGCTGGCCGTGAAGAACGAGCTCATGCCGGCCATCGCGCGGCGCTTCTCTGAGGAAGGCATAGCCATCGCCTACCAGACCCTGACCCTGAACGGGACGCTCGAGGCGCGGATCGCGGCGGCTCCGGCCAAGCCCGCCGCGAAGCGCGGGACCGGGCGCGGCGGAGAGCGCGACGCGCGGCGCGCGGGAAGTTCCTGAAACTTGACGACGCGCCCCCGATGACGTATCGTGGCCCCGTAAGGAGACGAAACATGGACAAGGAGCAGGCTCTTTCCAAGGTGAGCCTTTTCGAGAAGCTGGCGGAGCGCCACCTCAAGGGCATCGCGCAGATCTGCACCGAGCGCGTGTTCCAAACCGGCGACTATCTCATGAAGCAGGGCGAGAGCGGCATCGGCCTTTTCATCATTCTTTCGGGCAAGGTCAAGATCGAGAAGACCGGGCTTTCGGGAGACAAGGTCGAGATAGCCGAGAACGGCCCCGGGGACATCATGGGCGAGATGGCCGTGTTCGACGGGGCGCCACGCTCCGCGAGCGTGGTGGCTTCCGAGCCGACCAAGTGCCTGGTGCTGGCCTCGTGGGAGTTCAACTCGTTCCTGAAGTCGCACCCTGAAGTGGCCATCGACATCCTGCCGATCGTGGTGAAGCGCTTCCGCGAGACCAACGAGGCCCTGACCGGCCTCCGCGCCGTCCGCCACTAGGCTCGCCGACCGAAGACAACCACGGAGGCACGGAGCCACGGAGCCAAGATGGAGGAAGAAGGGATGGGGTATTTCTACAGTCCCTATTCTTGCTCCCTCCTATCTCCAAAACTCCGTGCCTCCGTCGCTTCGCGCCGCTTTCGGCAAGGAATTGATCAAGGTGCGCGCTTTCGCGCGCGACCTCATCCGTGGCTTATTTTGTGAAGAAGGTTTCCATGACGAGGGCGGGGTCGAGGGTCTCGGGGCCTTCGGCGAAGACCATGTCGGCCCGCGCGAACTCCGGCGCCGCCGGGCCATGGCGCGGATCGGGCACGCCGACGCAGGCCATGCCGGCCGCCTTGGCCGCCAGCACCCCGTAGCGCGAATCCTCGAACACCAGGCAGTCCACCGGGGCGACGCCGAGGCGGCGGGCAGCCTCGAGGAAGACGTCGGGCTCGGGCTTGCCGCGCGGCACCTCGCTCGCGGACACCACGACGCCGAACCGCTCCCGCAGGCCCGTGTGGCGCAGCGTCTCGTCGATGACCTCCGGCGAGGACCCCGAGGCCACCGCGACCGGCACACCCCGCGCCGCAAGAACGTCGAGCAGGCGCACCACCGCCGGGAAGGCCCGCGTCCGCCCGCGCGCGTGATCGAGGTAATGCCGGTCCTTGAGCCTGACCCGCTCCGCCCAGGGCACCGCGTTGAGCGGGCTCTCGGGCCAGCGCTCCTCGATGACGCGGAACATCTCGCCGACGCCGCGCCCGACCATATGGCGGTTGAACTCGTCGTCGTAGTCGATGCCGAAGCGGGCGAGGAAGGCGCGGTCGCTCTCGAAGTAGACGGGCTCCGAGTCGAGTATGGTGCCGTCCAGGTCGAACAGGCAGGCTTTGAGGCGCTTTGGATGCATGGTCATTCCTCGATGTAGCCGATTCCGGGTACGAGCCGGGCTCCAGGCGCGGCCCGGGCCTCGTCGTCCGGGCGGCCGGTCTCGTCCTCGAGGACGGCGCGGCCGCGCCGGGTCGGCGTGGGATAATAGTCGACATTCCACAGGAAGAGCCCCCGCGCGGGAGCGGTGGCGCCCGCGCGCGAACGGTCGCGCGACTCCAGCGCGGCGCGGAATTCGTCCCCGCCGCCGCCTGAGGCCTCGAGCTCGATCATGCTTCCGACGAGCGAGCGGACCATGCGCCAGAGGAAGGCGTTGGCCTCGACCTCGAACACGAGGATCCCGTCGCCCTCGGCCCGCCACGAGGCGCGGTGCACGTAGCGCGAGCGGTTCTCGGCCGGGTCCTTCGCGCTCGAATAGGTGGTGAAGTCGAGCTCGCCCCGGAGCGCGCGGGCCATGGCCTGGAGGCGGCCGGGATCCGGGACGCGGCGCAGGTGCCAGGCATAGCGTGCCCGCCACGGCGGGCAGTAGGCCTGCGTATCGATGAAGTAGCGGTAGCTCCGGGAGCGCGCGTCGTAGCGCGCGTGGAAGTCCGGATCGGCCTCGACGGCGGAAAGGACGCGGACGTCGCGGGGCAGGAGCCGATCGAGGGCCGGCCGGAAGCGCTCCGCGGGGATCGAGGCTATGTCGGTACGGAAATGGACGACCTGGCGGGCGGCGTGGACGCCCGCGTCGGTCCGGCCGGCGCCGGTCACCGCCACGGGATGCCCGTGCATCTTCGCGAGAGCCGCCTCGAGAACCTCCTGGACCGAGCGCGCGTCCTGCTGCCGCTGCCAGCCGGAGAAGTCGGTGCCGTCGTAGGAGAGGTCGAGCCTGATGGTGCGTCTACTCATCGTCGGAATCGTCGTCCTGGTTCAGCTCCGCCTTGAGGCGGTCGTAGAGGTCGCGCGCCTTGTCCAGGAGCGGCCCGGGCTTGGATTTGGAGCGCTTGCCGAGCCCGAACATGCGCGCGATGGTCCGCTTCGAGGCGTCGAGGGCGGCCCGGCGCGCCGCCTCGTCGTCCCGCTGCCCGCACTTGAGCTCGAGGATGCCGGAGACGTAGAGCACGCCCTCGTAGCCGTAGTTCTTGTCCGTGTCGGGCCCGAGCCAGCGCAAGGCCGATACCTGCTCCCTTCCGTGCTGCTCGTACTCGATGGCGGCGCGGTAGAGCACCCGCGCCTTGTTGCGGAAGATGGCCGCGGCCCAGGCGTAGTCCTTGCCGGGCTCCTCCGCCTCGAGCTCGTCGCAGAGCCAGGCCGCGCGGAGGGAGGCGTTGCCCTGCTTGAAGGTCGGCGCCACGTCCTTGCCGTAGCGCTCGTAGCACAGCATGGCCAGGTAGTAGCTGGCCGCCCCTTCCACCAGGCGCCGCGGATCCTGGAAATCGAGGGGGCCGAAGACGCGCTGCACCGACTCGATGCGGTTGGCCGTGTCCTGCACGATCGCCTCGGCCACCTTGGGCGGCATGGTGGCGAAGTCGTGCTTCCAGGCGGCCGCGAAGCAGGAGGGGCAGACGGTAAGCTCGTACACGAGCGGCCGGACCGTGCCCCAAGCCTGGGTCGGGACGTAGAGCCGGTGGAGCTCGTCGGTCAGGTCGCCGGCGTTGACCCGGCCGGAGAACAGCTCCTCGCGGCGGAAATTCGCGTCGCACGCGGGACAGCGTATGGAATCCTTCGCGGTGAAGGTGACCTTGCGGTCCTTCGCCTCCGCCTTGCCGAGCATGCCCATGCTATCCCTCCACCACGGCGAGCGCCATGGCGTTGTCGCGCTCGTGGGTCAGGCTGAGGTGGACGGTCCGGCCTCCCGCGCGCGCGAAGGCGGCCAGGGCGGAACCGTAGAGGAAGATGTGCGGCTTCCCGGCCTCGTCGTTCTCCACGCGGATGTCGCGGAGCGCGATGCCGCGCAGGCCCGTGCCGATGGCCTTGCCGAAGGCTTCCTTGGCGGCGAAGCGGGCCGCGAGGGACAGCGCCGCGGATTCGCCCCGGGAGCGGACCGCCGCGATCTCGTCCGGATGGAAGAAGCGGTCGAGCAGGCCCGAGACGTGGAGCCAGTGCCTGAGCCGCTCGACGTGCACCACGTCGAGCCCGACTCCTAGTATCATGGCGTTCCCCCCTCCGGCTCCGAACTTCCTCCGGCCAGGCCTCCCGCGGCGATGACCACGATGTCCACGCTTTCCGGGAACCAGGCCTCGGCCTGCATGCCCTCGGGGAGCGCTACGAGCACCGGCACCGTGTACGCGCCGGGGGAGTCCACCTCCGCGAGATCCAGGAACAGGGTCGCCGGGCCGGGGGTCCATGCGTCGACAAGGTCCCGGGCGCCCGCGACCCGCAGGGTGGCGGCGGGCAGCGGAGCCGACAGCGAGAAGACCGGATCCAGCGCGGAAGCGGCGAGGGCTAATCCCTCGAAGGACCGGGAAGCCGTAGCCCTGCGGACGGCGGCCGAGAACTGCACGGTGTCGGGACCGATGATCTCGAGCAGCGAGTCGCGGTGGGCGAGCCGGACGGCCGCGGTGAAGTCCTGCGAGCGCCCGGTGAG